>JABMNR010000042.1 GCA_013203465.1 Alphaproteobacteria bacterium | reverse complement strand
TGATTGCATGTGATACCGATCCGAGGCACACTTTTTGGGTTGGGAGGATCTCATATGGAGAATCTCGGTACAAACCTCTGGGCTGGCCGGCCAAACCGATGCGACTGATGATCGGGTTGCATTATCTTAAGCACATGCGCAACCTGTCCGATGAAGAAGCCGCCGCGCGCTGGGTCAAGAATCTTTCCCGGGAGTATTTTTCCCGGGAGTATTTTTACGACTTCGTGGTCTTTCAGCACCGGCATCCAAATGATCCCACGACCATGATCCCACGACCATGATCCGTTGGCATGACCCGCTGGCGTTAGCGCGTCGGTCCCGCGGGCATGGAGACGATTCTGGCGACCACAGCCGTCGTCGGTAATCCGTACGACGGTCACACCTTGGCCGACATCGTGGCCCAGGCCGAGTGCACAACTGGTGTCGAACCGGAGCGGATTTACGCCGACAAGGGGTATCGCGGCCATGATTACCAGGGCGAGATTTGGTCATGACCTCGGGGCACAAACGCGGTTTGAGCCCGCCGATGAAACGCGAGATCAAGCGAAGATCGGCCATCGAGGCCAGCATCGGGCACATGGAAACCGTGGCCGGCTTGACCGAAACTTCTTCAAGGGACACGCTGGTGACGCTATCAACGCCCTTCTGACTGTCGCCGGCCACAACATGCGCCTGATTCCCAACGCCCTGGCGTTTTTGCTTGCCTGGATCAAGCAAGCGGCGCGCCGACCCGGTGAAACCGCAAAATCAAATGCTCTGTCCGCCTTGGACCAAGGAAATAATATCAATAGCTTAGGCGTTGTTCAGGACGAACTAATGAGGCAGACATGGCGCTTGTCGCGACGATCATTCTGAACCGCAACCTGCCCGAACAGACGGATGCACTCTATGAGAGGTTCGCTGATCAAAATAACGGTGAAACCGACCTTTATGTGGTTGAAAGCGGATCGCGGCAGGATAAAATTTCAAAATACTGCTCCTTCTGGGCCAATTGGGACGAGGCCGTCCGAGACGGATTGCGGTATCCTCGTGGCTTTAACTATGGGCTGGAGCAAATCCTCCATTCCGGGAAATTTTACGACTACCAATACTATTTTTTAGTTTGCAACGATATCCGGTTCACGGATCCCTTGATCCCGGTTCTGCTGGAGGAGATGAAGCGGCACCCGAAAGTGGGGATACTGTCACCGGTCGGCCGAGATTGGGCGGAACGGAGTTTGATCGGAGAGCGGGGCCTAAAGTATTGTTGGCATATAAATCATATTGCATGGTTCTTGCGGCGGGAATTCATTGAGTCAATCATGGCGCGCCGTGACGTGAATTTTATGAATTTTTTGTATGATGGACTGAATTTTAGAGGATATTGCGCGGATTTGGAGTTGGTGATCAAAGGATACGTAAATGAGTTCGCCACGGCCGTGACAACAAGTGTCGAAATAGACGAGGACGTGGATATTCTCAGAGAAAAATCTGACCTTATTCAAACCGATACTTATAATGTCAACCGCCGCCGTGTGCTGAGCGAGGGCTTGGAGTGGATGTTTCACAAGTACGGCTTCTCGTCACAACTCCAGATGCAACATTATGCGCGGACCTTCTTCGACCGGTTCTTTCACCTCTATCCCGATCTTAGCCAACACAAACTTTAGGATATCGCCATGACGCCGGATGTCTCGGTGGAAGAGCACAAGTCGCGCAAGGTGGAAGCCTATTGGGCCGATCTGGTAGAAGGAGAAACAGGGCTTTACAAGGCTGGAGTGATTAAACGATTGGTGGATGATCATTTGAGGATTCCTGTCCGCCAAGTCCTTGATATCGGCTGTGGAACAAGTGAAATTGCGCGTCGGCTGGCGGAACGGATAGGGTCGGAGCGGGTGGTTGGCGTCGACTATGACGCCGAAATCATCGACAAACTTCGCCGACATGAATGGAAGGTCGGAATTGACACGCAATGGCGGGTCGCCGACATCTTCGATATAGGGGCGTGGGACGAACGGTTCGAGCTCGTTTTCCTGCTCGATATACTTCACGAAGTGTACTCATTTGTCGGGCGATCCGACGACGGGAAGGGAGGTCAGCTGATAATTAATCACCAAAAAGGTCTGGATGCGACCTATCGAGCGCTCGATTCCATCGCCAAGGTGGTCCCTAGCGGCGGTGGAATTGTGATCACGGACGACATTCTGCCGGATCACAATGAATCTGTCGAAGTCAAGGCGAAAAATCCAAAGGTACTGTCGACGTTGAAAACGTTCGTGGAAGAGTATCCTTCTCGCCAAATCGACCTGGAATGGACGTCGACGGATACGTTTCGGATCCCGGCGCATGATTTCAGCATCGTTCTCACTCAGTACAATAAACTCAAGAACGGGGATCTTCAGCGTTGGAATGTCGAGAAACTGGAAATCCATCAATACTTTCGCGAGGCTGATTACAGGGACGTCTTTCGCTCGCTTGGATTCACCCCTCATATCGTGGTTGGCACACCGTGCGGAGCGCGCGATGAATGGTGCGATGATTTCGAGATGCTTTTCGGGTTGCCCTCGATTCCGGCAAAGCGCGTTAGCGTTCTGGCTGTCCGAGACTGATCGGCTGGCGTTAAACTCGCTTTAGCACGTCGATTTGTGTCAGGCGCGCCGATTGGTGCGCCGCGTCGGTGCGGCGCTGGTCACTGCCGTGGTTTGGGGATGAAGAGGCGGAGATGCAGGACGGTACCATGAAGACGCCGATGGTTGGCCGAGTGGACGCAAGCGAAGTATCCCCGGAACGGTTGCGTCGAGATTTGGTCGTCACGCCGCAATCGCCAGATAAGTGGCGGGCATATGGCGCGGCCGTCTCGAATGATCAAGAAACCTGGCTGCTCGCCTGCCGCCGAACGCGGGTATGCGGAGATGAAAGCGCCGGATTGCATCATCTTATTGGCAAACTGGCCCGCAGTTTGACGCGACACCATTTGGCTTTTCATCACCTGTCCATTGCCCGCGACCTGGTACCGCATAGCCGCATTATTTGGAGCCGTTACAAGACTGCGCGCGAGGTTGTCGCGCAGCGAGAGTACCCAAGAACGCGGATGATCTTCGATGCCTGGAGACGCGACCTTGCCTGCCGGTCCGTGAATGGCGGTCTCGATCCGCTCTGGTCGAAAACCGAGCACCGATCCAATTATCTGTTCGTTGCGAGCCGCTTCGTTCTCTCGGACGATGCGCGAGCGGCGGAGACCGCCCTGCGCCAGGGACTTTGCCTTTCTCCCGGTGAGGTGACCCTGATGATCGGACTGAGCGTGGTCCAGGGATCACTGAAGGCGCCACGGAGCACCGTGGCCACGCTCCGGCGCCTCTCGGTGATCATGCCGAATGATCCCGTGGTATCCTTCGAGCATGGCCAAGCTCGGGTGTCCCTTGAACCAAGGAACCGCGAGCCGATTTTACTTATGGCCGCCGGAATCGCGGACGGCGATATCAGGCGCGAAAATTATGAGTTTCTCGGATCACTCCTTAACCCGGATTTCCCATGTGCACCGTTCATTTGACGCCAGCACTGTGCGATTGTGGTATACATATCAGTATGTTGGGTTGGTTGGAGGGCGGGTAAGATGCGGAACCCAGAGGGTG
>JABMNR010000041.1 GCA_013203465.1 Alphaproteobacteria bacterium | reverse complement strand
GGTCTGATCCTGTACCAGACACAGCAAATTATCCGGGGTGGTGAAACCAATTACATCATGGCCACGGTCACCTTGTTTGTCAGCCTGTTCAACCTGTTTACAAGCCTGCTGCATCTACTTGGGATGGGATTTGGTGAAGATTGAACTGATTTGACTATATAAACGAAAAGACCCGCTCAATGCGGGTCTTTTTTTATTCGCAGCTTGGGTAACGTTTGCCCTCCCTACGGGGTAATGACCTCCAGGCCGCCCATGTAAGGCTGTAAGGCCTCCGGGATTCTGATAGAACCATCACGTTGCTGGTAGTTTTCCAATACCGCTATCAAAGTGCGGCCAACAGCAAGCCCGGAACCGTTCAGGGTGTGAACCAACTCAGTTTTGCCGCTTTCCGGGTTACGTACCCTTGCCTTCATACGCCGCGCCTGGAAATCGCTGCAATTGCTGCAGGATGATATCTCCCTGTAGGCACCCTGCCCCGGCAGCCAGACTTCGATATCGTGGGTCTTGCGGGCCGAGAAACCCATGTCGCCGGTCGACAACACCATCACCCGGTACGGCAGGTCGAGGCGCTTGAGGATCGCCTCGGCGCAATTCGTCATCCGCTCCAGCTCCTCGTCGGAACGGTCGGGATGGGCGATCGAGACCAGCTCGACCTTGCCGAACTGGTGCTGCCGAATCATCCCGCGGGTGTCTCGGCCGGCCGCCCCCGCCTCGGACCGGAAACACGGCGTGTAGGCGGTGAACCGCAGCGGCAGATCGGCTTCGTCGATGATCTCGCCCGCCGCCAGATTGGTCAACGGCACCTCGGCGGTGGGGATCAGCCAAAGGCCGTCGGTGGTGCGGAACTGGTCCTCGGCGAATTTCGGCAGCTGGCCGGTGCCGTACAATGCCTCATCGCGCACCAGCAACGGCGGCGATATCTCGGTATAGCCGAACTCACTGGTGTGGGTGTCCAGCATGAAGGACGCGATCGCCCGTTCCAGCCGCGCCAACTCACGCCGCAGCACGACAAACCGCGCGCCGGACAGCTTGGCACCGGCGGCGAAATCCATCAATCCCAAGCCCTCGCCGATCGCCACATGATCCTTCGCCGGAAAATTGCGGTCCTTGGGCGCGCCAACCGTGCGGGCCAGGGCATTGGCGCTCTCATCCGCCCCCACCGGCACATCGGCCGCCGGCAGGTTCGGCAAACCGGCCAACAGTTCCTCGACCTCGCCGGCCAACAGGCGGTCCTGCTCCTCAAGCGTCGCCATCCGGTCCTTCAGCGCGCCGACCTCGCGCATCAGCGCGTCGGCGGGCTCTCCCGCTTTCTTGGCCATGCCAATCTGCTTGGACGCTTCGTTGCGGCGCTGTTGGGCATGCTGCAACTCGGTGGTGACCCGTCGCCACTCGGCGTCGCGAGTCAGGATGGTCTCGGCCATCGGCGGCAAACCGCGCCGCGCGAGTCCGGCGTCAAAGGCGTCGCCGTTGTCGCGAATGTAGCGAATGTCGTGCATGACCGGGGCTATGAGCGAGTTTCGATGCTGGCGGTTATATCGGCGCCGGCTCGGGCGGTCCAGGGACGGGACGACTACGGTCGAGAATAGGATCTCTAGCCGTCGTCCTCGACCGCCTCGGCATCTTCATCGCGCTTCTTCTCGATGAAGACCGCGCAGAGGATCGAAATCTCGTAGAGCACGATGATCGGCACCGCCAACAGCACCTGGCTGATCACGTCCGGCGGGGTCAGGATCGCCGCCGCGACAAAGGCGATAACGATGGCGTATTTGCGCTTCGCGCGCAGCCCTTCGACCGAGACGATACCGACCTTGGCCAGCAGAACCAGCAGAACCGGCAGCTCGAACGCCACGCCGAACGCGAAAATCAGCCGCATCACCAACGACAGATACTGGTCCACCTTGGGTTCCAGCACCAATGGCAGGTTGCCGTCCCCCCCCGGCGTCTCGAAGCTGATAAAGAACTGCCACGCCAGCGGAATGACGATGAAATACACCATCGCCGCGCCCAACGTGAACAACACCGGCGTCGCCAACAGGAACGGCAGGAAAGCCTTCTTCTCGTTGGCGTACAGGCCGGGGGCGATGAACAGCCAGAGCTGCATCGAGATAATCGGGAACGACAGGCAGGCGGCGAAGAAGAAGCCGACCTTGATGTAGGTGAAGAACGCCTCGTGCAGAGCCGTGAAGATCATCCGCCGGCCTTCCTGGCCCTCGGTGATGTGGGCCAGCGGGTCGACCAGGAACTGAAAGATCGGCTCGGCCAGCGCGTAGCCGATGAAAAAACAGACGATGAAGGCCACTGCCGAGTAGATCAGCCGCGTGCGCAACTCGACCAGATGGTCGAGCAGCGGCATCTTGCCGCCTTCGATGTCGTCCTCGGGATCGCGGGTGCTGTCGGTCATGTCGCGTGCGCCTCAGCCCTTGGCGGCCGGGGTGCCATCGGCCGCCGGCTTCGCCTTGGCGGCGGCGGTCTTGGCGGCGGCGGTCTTGGCCGGCTTACGCTTTGCGGCGGACGGCTTCGTCGTCGCCGGTTTCTTGGCTGTTGCCTGCTTGGCCGCCGTCGCCTTGGTTGCCGCCGTCTTAGTTGCCGGCGTCTTGGCTGTCGTCGTCTTGGCCGCTGGTTTTTTTGCCGAAGGCGGCGGTGTATCCTCGGCCGGCGGGCGGATCGAGTTGTCCGGAATCTTCACGGCGGCGTATTTGGCGGCATAATCCTCCGCGGTCTCGATCACCGGGTCGCGCGGTTCAGCCGATGGACCCGCCGGCGCGCTGCCCGGAGCCTGCGTCTTACTCTCGGCACTTGCCACGGCCTTCGTCTCGCGGTGGATGCCCTGCATCTCGTTCTCGATCTCGTCGACACCGGACGCTGATTTCGCCTGCTCGACCGACCGGCGCAGATCGCCTTCGGGATCGATGTTGGATTCCAGTGTCTTCGACAGACCGTCACGGCTCACCTGCTGGATTTGCTTGCGCACGTCATCCAGCTCGCTCTCGCGGGCCATTTCCTCAAAGCTGCTTTGAAACTCGCCGGCCAAGGATCGCGCCTTGCGAATCCAATGCCCAACCGCCCGCACCACCCGCGGCAAATCCTTGGGTCCTACGACGACGACCGCGACCAGCGCGATCAGCATGAATTCCTGCCAGCCAAGATCGAACATGACGGTCCCCGCGCCCTTGGGCGCGCCCGAAGGTTACGTCAGCCGACGCGCCGAGGCGCTTCAGCTCTTGACGGTATGGTCGGGCTTAGGCGCCCCGTCCTCGGGCTTCTCGGAATCATCGGCCACGGATTTGCTCGTCTCCGCCTCCGACCCCTCGCCGTCCTTGATGCCCTGCTTGAAGCTCTTCAGCCCCTTGCCGAAGTCGCCCATCAACCGGGAAATCTTTCCGCCGCCGCCAAACAACAGAAGCACAACGGCCAGAACCACAAGCCAGTGCCATATGCTGAAGCTACCCATCGAATGCTCCTAAATCGCGTGCGTGCGCCCCGAAACCCGGCCGGACTATACGCGACCGGAGTCGCGAATCGCAACGTAAACCCCTCATCCGCAGCACATAACCGCTCACGCCGGAAAAACAAAGGTCAGACGGGGGTCGTAGCCGATGCGCACCTTGCTGCCCGGGCGCGGCAGGAATACGCCGGGCACCCGTGCGTGCAGGTGGAGCGGTTCATCGTCGCCGTTGCCGTCCGTCGCGCCCTCGCGCCGCCGCACCGTCATGTGAACCAAACTGGTGCGCCCAAGCAACCGCGCCTGTTCAACCTCGCCGGTGGGGTCGTCCTCGAATACCTCGGCCCAGGCGCGCAGATGAATGCCCTCGGGCCGGATCACCACGCTCACCGTCGCGCCGTCGATCAGACCGCGCACCGGGATCGAGCCGATCAACGTATCCACCGAGCCGCGATGGACCACGCCGTCGATATGGTTGACCTCACCGAAGAACGACGCGACGAACGCATCGCGCGGCTCGCAATACAGCTCGATCGGCGAGCCTTGCTGGACAATCTTGCCGTCGCGCATCACCGCGATGCGATCGGCCATGAACATGGCCTCCTCACTGTCGTGGGTGACCATCAAGCAGGCTGAACCGCTCGATTTGAGAATATGCAGCACCTCGTCGCGCACCCGGTCGCGCAGGCGCGCGTCCAAGCCGGAATACGGCTCGTCGAGCAGCACCACGCGCGGTTTCGGCGCCAGGGCCCGCGCCAGGGCCACCCGCTGCTGTTGCCCGCCGGACAGCTCGTGCGGGAAGGCATGCGCGTAGTCGGTCATACCGACCAGCTCCAGCACTTCCTCGGCGCGAGATCGCCGGTCCGCCGCCGTCCAGCCGGTCAGCCCGAAGGTCACGTTGTCGTGCACATCGAGATGCGGGAACAGCGCGTAGTCCTGGAACACCAATCCCACGCCCCGGCGCTCGGGTGGCAGGTCGACGCCGCCACCCGCGACCTGCACGCCGGCCAGACGCACCACGCCGTCTTGGATCGGCTCCAACCCAGCGGCCAGACGCAAGGCGGTGGTCTTGCCGCAACCACTCGGTCCCAGCAGGCACACGACCTCGCCGGGGGCGACCGAGACCGACAGGCCGTCGACCGCCAGCGCCCGGCCATACCGGTGGCAGACGTTCTCCAGTTCAAGCGCCGGTACGATGTCCGGGCGAAGGGCGGGGGCGATCATGAGTGGATCAGATACATGGCAAACGACCCGAGCGGCAAGCGCCGCCGGCGGGGTCAGGCCATTTGGTCGTCGTCATCAAGGCTGTCATCGGGCAGGAAGTCGAGCTGCTCATCGTCTTCCTCATCCTCGGCCAAGTCCTCCTCACGCATGGCGATGCTCGACAGCCCGCCGCGACGCTCCAACAAACCGGCGGCCTTGAGCTCGTCA
The DNA here is from genome assembly GCA_013203465.1 of Alphaproteobacteria bacterium. GTDB lineage: Bacteria > Pseudomonadota > Alphaproteobacteria > Thalassobaculales > Thalassobaculaceae > JABMNR01. The sequence continues at coordinate 34,684 of JABMNR010000041.1, read as the reverse complement.
AGCCCGGGAAGATCCTTGATATCGGTGAGACCGAAATGGTCGAGAAACCCAGGTGTCGAGCCCCACTGCAACGGCCGGCCCGGGGTATCCCGCCGACCGCGCGGCTTGATCCAGCCGGCCTCAAGCAAGATGTCGAGCGTCCCGCGCGACAGTGCCACACCACGGATTTCCTCAACCTCGGTGCGGGTAATCGGCTGGTGATAGGCGATGATCGCCAAGGTCTCGATCGCCGCCCGTGACAGCTTGCGCTGTACCGTCTGTTCGATCCGAAGCATGGCACCAAGATCGGCCGCCGTCCGAAACGCCCAGCGAGTCCCCGACCGCGACAGCGTGACGCCTCGACCTTCGTAACTTGCACCCAAATCGGCCAACAGCGCCGCGAGGTCGATCTCCTCGGGGACACGGCGGCGCAACTCCGCCTCGTCCAGGGGCTCGGCACTGGCGAACAACAACGCTTCCACGAACCGGCGCCACCGTGTGCGCTCCTCGTCCGACACCAGGAGGTCGGGAAGCCCCGGTTCGGCATCCCGGCATTCGGCGTCACCAAGACCGTCTTGCAGACCGTCCCGGTCATCGTTGGGGACCGCGTCGGTCATTCGCTCTCCTCGTTATCCCGAGCCTTGGCGGCCTGATCCTGGCCGGATTTCAACCAGATCGGGCCAAACGCGTCCTCTTGCCGGATCAACGCCTCGCCATCCTTGACCAGTTGCAGGCCCGCCACGAAGGTCGACGCGATCGCCGAGCGGATCAACAGCGATCCCTTCAGGCGCTGTGGCAGGAAACTGAACAACATCCGCCACGTCGGCAACCGGCCGACGAAGGCGCGCAGACGCTCCACCGCGTCCTCCACCGCGTAGAGGTCGGTGGGCGCGATGCGAAGGGTCTGGGACTCGCCACGGGCGCGATTGTCGCCATAGGCCCGCAACAGATCGTACAGCGTGACGTCGTACACCGAGTGGAACCGCTGGGCCAGTTTCTCCGGCGCGCCGCGCGGAAACACATCGACGCCAAGTTGCGGCTGTTGCATCAGCCGGTTGCCGGCCTCTTGCATCGCCTCCAACCGCGCCAGCTGGAACCGCAAGGCGTCGGCCAATTCGGCCGGATCAGCCTCCTCGTCATCGGTGCCGTCGGGCGGCAACAGCAACCGCGACTTCAGATAGGCGAGCCACGCCGCCATCACCAGATAATCGGCCGCCAGCTCCAGGTTCAGGGTCTGCGCGTCCTGAATGAAGTGCAGATATTGGTCGGCCAGCTGCAAAATCGAAATCTGCGTCAGATCGACCTTCTGATCGCGGGCCAGCGTCAACAACACATCGATCGGCCCCTCGAAGCCGTCGAGATTCAGAAACAGCGACAGCTGCACCGGTTCGCGCCGGCGATAGTCGGGTTCGGGACTCTCGAACGGATCAACGGTCGCCAAAGGCTATCGCTCCCGTAAGCGGCTTAATGCCCGGTGATCGTGCTGATCGCCTGGGCCAGAATTTCCACCGGCCCCCAGATCAGGGTACCGGCGACATCCAGTGTAATGTCGAGTTGCTTCGCCATGAAGGGCAGCAAGAACAGCACCCCGATGACCAGGAACAACCCCACCCGCTCCAGCCGCGCCACCTTCCACGCGAGTTGGTCCGGCAAGACCGCCACCAGGATGCGTCCCCCGTCGAGCGGCGGGATCGGCAGCATGTTGAACACCGCCAGAACGAGGTTCAGCATGAACAGATTCCGCAGATTCTCGGCCAGCCAAGCGGTCATCGACTCCGGGACCAGATCCACCAGGTGGAACGTCAAACCAGCCAGAATCGCCAGAAGCACGTTCGACGCCGGTCCCGCCAGCGCCACCAACGCCATGTCGCGGCGCGGGTTGTTCAGGCGCGAGAAGTTCACCGGCACCGGCTTGGCGTAACCGAACAAGAACGGTGCCTTGATCAACAGCAGCAGCAGCGGGAGGATAATGGTGCCGAACAGGTCGATGTGACGGAACGGGTTCAACGTCACCCGCCCCATCAGCCGCGCCGTCGGATCACCCAGCCGCGATGCCGCCCAGCCATGCGCCGCCTCGTGCAGGGTGATGGCCAGCAGCACCGGCAACGCCCACACCGTCACGCCTCGGATCAGGCCGCTGAAATCACCGTCGATCATCCAACCTCATCCAGCTACGCGATGCGCCGCCAACAGCGCATCGAGGCGTTCACCCGCATCGTCCGACGGCGCCTGTCCCGCCCGGCGGGTATGCAGCCTCGCGGCGTCGGCACGCTCGGCCCGGGCGAGCGCTGATCCGGCCAGCACGGGTGTGACCTCGGCGACCGCCGCCATCTGCTCCATCACGCCGTTGCAATGCAGGATCACATCGCACCCGGCGGTTATCGCCCGCTCGGCCCGCGTCGTCAGCGTACCGCCCAGCGCACCCATCGACAGATCGTCGGTCATCAGCAACCCGTCGAACCCCATATGCTCACGAATCACCTCGCCGATCACCATCGGTGACAGGGTCGACGGCCGCTCGGCATCGATCGCCGGGAACAGCAGGTGCCCGGTCATGCCATACACGGCTCGCTTGGCGAGGGCGGTGAACGGGGCGAAGTCGACGGCATCCAGTTCCGCGCGACCGGCATCCACACGTGGCAGCGTGTCGTGACTGTCGACCCGCGCCCGGCCGTGCCCCGGCATGTGCTTGATCACCCCGTTCACACCGGCCGCTTCCACCGCGTCGAGCTGAACCCGGGCTAGCGCGATCACGGTGTCCGGATCACCGCCCAACGCACGGTTGCCGATCGCGTCGTGAGTATCCGGCTGGCGCACGTCCAGCAGCGGCACGCAGTCGACATCAATGCCCAAAGCGGCCAAATCCGCCGCCATCAGCCCCGCTGACAGCGTCAACGCCTCCGCCGCGACCTGGGGGGCGGTCCGATGCATCTCGACAAAGGTCCAAGCGGGAGCATAGCCGCGCCAATGCGGCGGGCAGAGCCGTTGCACCCGTCCCCCTTCCTGGTCGATCAGCACGGCCGCATCACGCCCCACACAGTCGCGCAGCGCGCCAACCAAGCGCCGCACCTGATCCGGGGTGTCCACATTGCGTTTGAATAGGATGAAGCCATAAGGGTCGGCCCCGCGCAGAAAGGCGGCCTCACCGGTGCTCAACGCCGTCCCGGCGCAGCCGAAAATGACGGCGCGCGCCATCTCAAGGACGAACCACGAGACAGGCTTGTCCCTTGGCCTTGAGTTCGGCGCAAATCCGTGCCGCGTCGGCGGCGGTCACCAAGCCGGCCTGAACGCGGTGGAACACCCCTTTACCGGCTCCGAGATCGACGCTTTGAACCCGCAGGGTCAACTCCTTCAACAACTCGGGATAGCGCCCGGTGAGCCGGGTCCACTCCCGTTGCGCCGCCGCCTCGTCACGAAAGGCGCCGAGTTGAATCCGATGGTCGCCCGCCGGACGGGCGGCGGTTTGGGTCGGCGGTGCGGGCTGAGGCGCCGGCGTCGCCTCGACCACGGGCGGCGGTGGTGGTGGCGGTGCCGGTTGCGCGGGCTGCTGCGGCTGCGGCGCGGCGAGCGGTGTTGGCGCCGGTGCCACGACACGTGCTGGCGGAATATCGGCAGGCGCCGCCTTTCCCGAAGTCGGTGCCGGCGGCAGCGTTGTGTCGGGGATCGCCACTGTTGCCGTCGCGGCGTCAGCCGATGGCGGCGCTGTTCCGGCCGGCGGCGCCACGGGTGTCGGGATCACGATGGGCAGCGGCAGCGGCAGCGGCGGGTTAACCGGCGTCTCCGGCGGCGGCAGCAGACGTTCGACCCGTTGGCCGGTGTTTTCGCCGGGGCGCATCGCCTCGAACACCAATTTGTCCTGATTGGGAACCTGCAACCCGCCCTCGTTCTCGGGACGAACCTTGATCGGCCGCGGATCGGCCTTGATCAGGGGCGCGGTCACCTCGGCCCCGCGCTGCAGCCCACGATCGTAGGCGTACCAAACCACACCGGCGAACGCCGCCAGCGCGAACGTGGCGATAAACATCCCAAGGACACGCGATCGACGCGGCGATGGCGCCCTCAACTCCGGCGGCGGGCCGGGTCGATCCACGGTCCCCGCATGCAGTTGACCACGCTGATCGGTCATTCCCTGAGTTCCTCCACCGGCGACACACCGATGACTGCCAGCCCCGAAGCGATCACTGTTGCGGTTGCCCGCACCAGCGCCAGACGGGCCCGCGTTGTCTCCGGATCACCCTCGGCGATGAACCGGAGCCGAGCATCTTCCTTGCCTTTGTTCCACAGCCCGTGGAACGCGGCGGCGACATCGCCCAGATAAAACGCCACCCGATGGGGCTCATGCGCTTCGGCGGCGGCCTCGACCAGCCGGGGCCACCCCGCCAGCACCTTGATCAGACCAAGCTCGTCCGGGTCGGTCAAGCAAGCCAGCGACGCCTTGGAAAGTGCGGCGTCCGAGAGGTCGAAACCGGTCGGATCCTCGGCGGCGTTGCGAATCACCGACGCGGCGCGGGCGTGCGCGTACTGGACATAGAACACCGGATTGTCGCGGCTTTGCTCGACAACCTTCTGGAAATCGAACTCCAGGGTCTGGTCATTGCGCCGGGTCAGCATGATGAACCGCACCACGTCGGGGCCCACGCGTTCGATCACGTCACGCAGGGTTACGAAGGTTCCCGCCCGTTTCGACATCCGCACTGGTGTGCCGCCGTCGTACAGGTGGACCAGTTGGCATAGCTTGACGTCGAGCGCCCCGGCGCCGTCGGTAACCGCCGAGACCGCCGCCTTCATGCGCTTGACATAGCCGCCGTGATCGGCGCCCCAGACGTCGATCATCTCGGCGAAGCCGCGCCGGTATTTGTCCAGATGATAGGCGATGTCATTGGAAAAATAGGTCCAGGAGCCATCGGATTTCTTCAGCGGCCGGTCCACGTCATCGCCGAATTGCGTCGCCTTGAACAGCAATTGCGGCCGGGGCTCCCAGTCCTCAAGGATCTTGCCCTTCGGCGGCTCCAATGTGCCGGTGTAGACCAGTTCTCGCGCCTCCAAGGCCTCCAGCACCCGGTCGACCGCTCCGGCGTCCACCAACGCCCGTTCGGAGGTGAAGACCGCGATGTCGACGCCCAGCGCGATCAGATCCGCATTTACGCCGTCCATCATCAACGCCACCGTCCGCGAGCGAAACAGCTCCAACCACTCTTCTTCCGGCGCCTTGGCGTAGCGGTCGCCGAACTCGGCGGCCAAGGCTTGGCCCACATCCTTGAGGTACGCGCCGGGATAATGTCCCTCGGGGATGGCGCCGATGTCCTCGCCCAGCGCCTCGCGGTAGCGCAGATGCGCCGACCGGGCCAACGTCGCCACCTGGGCGCCGGCGTCGTTGATGTAGTATTCGCGGGTCACCGCGAATCCCGCCTTCTCCAGCAACGCCGCCAGCGCGTCACCGAACACCGCGCCGCGGGCGTGGGCAGCGTGCAGTGGGCCGGTCGGATTGGCCGATACATATTCGACGTTCACCGGCTTGCCGCCGCCGATGGCGGAGGCACCATAGTCCACCCCCAGCCGCAGGATTTCCACCACCTCACGCCGCCAGACATCGGGGTCGAGCCGGAGATTGATGAAACCCGGACCCGCGACGTCCGCCGACTCGACCACCTCAAGGGCTTCCAGCGCTTGAGCCAACGCCTCGGCGATGGCCCGAGGCTTGGCGCCGATCGGTTTGGCCAGCACCATGGCGGCGTTGGTCGCCACGTCGCCATGGGACGCGTCGCGCGGCGGCTCGACCGTCACCCGGTCGATCGGCAAGCCTTCGGGCCAGTTCTCGCGCCTGGCCATGTCTTTCAGTATGACTTCAATATCGGACTTTATTGCACTGAAAATACTCATTTATACCTGTCACATCGTATTGAAATAGCGTACGGTCAAGGGATGATTAGGTCATGTACCCCGGCACTGCCACCCGCCGTGGCGGGCGGACCCTAGCGCCCGGCCCCGAACGCGGCAACGCGAAAGCGCGCCATCGCCTTCGGTTGATCCGTGCGGGCCGGATGCTTATATGGCAAGATCAGATTTGGATCGTGATCAGGGAGACCGATTGATGGCCGACGCAGCGGTGCAGGAACGCAGCTTCGCGGTCACGGCCAACGCCGCCCGCCGTATTGCCGCTCTCCGCAAGATGGAGGATGACAGCGACAGCCTTGTGATGCGCGTCGCGATTCTCGGTGGCGGCTGTTCGGGGTTCCAATACACCTTCGATTTCGACCGCGCGATCAACGACGACGACCATGTGTTCGAGCGCGATGGCGTGCAAGTGGTGGTCGACGATGTCTCCCTCGACCTGTTGGCCGGCGCGCAGCTCGACTACAAGGAAGAGCTGATCGGCTCCTATTTCGCGGTCGAGAACCCAAACGCCAGCTCATCCTGCGGCTGCGGCACCTCCTTTGCCATCTGATGCCGGGTGCTGTCGGTTGACCGCCGCTGCCTCCGTGGCATGCTGCGGCTCCCCAAACGGAGCCGTGCCCCATGAAGATCGTCACTTGGAACGTCAATTCCATCAAGGCGCGCCTGCCCAACGTCCTCGATTGGCTGAAGGCGGCCGAGCCGGACGTGGCGTTGCTGCAGGAAACCAAGACGGTCGACGAGAATTTTCCGGCCTTTGAGTTCGAAGCCTTGGGCTACGCCTGCGCGGTGCATGGCCAGAAAAGCTACAACGGCGTGGCGATTCTCTCCAAGATCGGCCTGGAGGATGTTCAAGCCCGCCTTCCCGGTGACGCTACCGACGAGCAAGCGCGCTACCTGGAAGCCACCGTCGGTGGCGGCGTGCGGGTGGCGACCATCTATCTGCCGAACGGCAACCCGGCCGACAGCGAAAAATACAGCTACAAGCTCGCCTGGATGGCCCGGCTCAAGACGCGGGCGGCGGCGTTGCTCGCGACCGAGCAACCGGTGGTGCTGGGCGGTGATTACAACGTCATTCCGACCGACGACGACGTGCACGACCCCGTGGCCTGGGCTGGCGATGCCCTGATCAAGCCGCAAACCCGCGCGGCGTTCCGTCAAATCCTGTGGCTCGGCTACACCGACGCTTACCGAGCGCTCAACGCCACGCCGCACAAATACAGCTTCTGGGATTACCAGCGTGGTGCCTGGTCACGTGACGAGGGCGTGCGCATCGACCATCTGCTGCTGTCACCGCAAGCCGCCGACCTATTGACCGGCTCCGGCATCGACACCACCCCGCGCGGCAAGGAGAAGGCAAGCGATCACACGCCGGTCTGGTGCACGCTGGACGATCCACCGACCGAGGAGGAAACGGCATGACCGGGTCGATCGAAGGCGGTTGCCTGTGCGGGCGTAGTCGCTATCGGATCAGTGGTCCGCTGCGGGTCACCGCCCATTGTCATTGCATCATGTGCCGCAAAGGGAGCGGCGCGCCGGTCGTGACCTGGACCGTGTGCCGGCCGGAGCATTTTGAGTGGACCGGCGAGAAACCCGCCGCCTACGCCTCGTCGGAAGGCTGCGCGCGGACGTTTTGCGCGGCGTGCGGCACCAAGCTGACCTTCACCGACACCAAGCGGCCGGACGATGTGGACATCACCGTCGGCTCGCTCGACGATCCAAACGCCGTGTCGCCGGAATCGCAAATCTTCGGCCCGTCCAAAGTTTCCTGGCTGCACCTCGACCCGCAGGTGCCGTTCCGCGATAAGCACCAACCGGACGACCCGCCGAGCGACCCGGTCACCGATGACGAGCGTCTGGAGGGCGGGTGCCTGTGCGGCGCGGTGCGCTACACGGTGACAGGACCGCCGGCGAAATCCGGCCTCTGCCATTGCGGCATCTGCCGACGCGAGACCGGCGGGCCGTTCGTCGCCTGGGGTGTCTGGCTCCGGGAGCGGTTCGAGGACAACGGAGCCGCCACCACCGCCTACTCAACCTCCGAGGCCGGTATCCGGCGGTTTTGCCCGACCTGCGGCGCCACGGTCTACTTCGAAAGCCGGCGCAACCCGAACATCGCCGAAATCATGCTCGCCGGGCTTGATAACCCGAACCGGGTTGTGCCCGGCGCCCATGCTTTCGCCGCCAGCGCGCTCAATGGGTTGGTCCTGATGGACGATTGGCCTCGATGGCCCAACGACCTGAACGTCGGCAACCCAGACAACACCCTACTCCGTCTCGCGTTCTAAACCGACAACGGGGTGAAGGTTCCACGCTGCGGCCGGGGATGCGTTTTCGTTAACTGCCTGGCCAGACCGGCCCCATCGGCGACAACCGGATACCCGAACGCAGTTTTGTCCAGGGCAGCTTGGCCGGATCGGCGATCATCGGGCCGGGGGCGGCGGCGACCAGGATCGCCTCGGCGATCGGGGTGAAGTCGGCGCGAAAATGCACCGAGGATTTGTTGACCAGAACCGCCTGCTCGGTCGGCTCGATGCCGACGAAGCGGTAAAGTTGCTGGTCGGCCATCTGCACCTTGCGGCTGGCGACGGCGGTCCGCACACCACCGAGCCGCAGGCACGCCGACGGCCCCAGGGTCATCTTGGCGTTTTTGTAGAATGGCCCGGTGCCGGTGGTGTTGCCGTCGGAGATCGCCTCGACGGTATAGGTCGCCTCGAATGGCCCGTCGCCGGGAATGCCGGACCTGCCGCCAAGGGCCACGGTGATCTCGGCCCCCACACCGGCCTTACGCGCCGCCACGGCCGCCGCCTCGTCGATCATCAGGCCCAGCGCCAGCCGCTCCGCCCCCGACGACACCAGCGCCCGCAGCATCCCCGTGGTGTCGCTGTTGCCCCCGGCGCCGGGATTGTCCTGGGTATCGGCGATGATCACCGGTTTGGAGGCGCCGGCGGACAGCCGCAGCGCCTCGGCCACCGCCTCGTCCGGATCGTAGATCTTGCCGGCGAATGCCGCCTCGTGCGCCGCCACATCGGCCGTCACCGCGTCGGCCACCCGATCGGCCTCGTCTTGGGTCTCGGCATAGGCCAGCACCGTCGGCCCGCAATCCTGGATGTCGGCCGCCGGAAAGCCGGGTAGGTAGGAGGCCGTCAGCACCGCGCCGCGGACATGATCCAGCATGCGGTCGTAGATCGGCCCCGACGGCGCCATCATCGTGCATTGCCAGGACAGCGGGATGAGAAAATCGAGCTGCCGAAACGCCTTGGCCGGAGTGCCGTCGACCAGAATCCGATCCAGCACTACCGCCGTCCGCCGTCCGGTATCCGCCATGTCGACATGCGGATAGGTCACATAGGCGACCATGGCCGTGGCGTTGGCCACCATGTCCTCGGTGATGTTGCCGTGCAGGTCGAGCGAGGCGACAATCGGCAGACCCGGACCAACCAGATCGCGCACCCGCCGCAACATCTCACCCTCGCCGTCCTCATGGCTCTCGGTGACCATCGCACCGTGCAGGCAGAGATACACCGCGTCGATTGCCCCGGCGTCGCGAATGCCGGCGAGGATTTTGGCGGCAATACGCTCAAAGGCGGTATCGGTGACATGGGCCGAGGGCGACGCGGCGGCCCAGGTGGTCGGTACCAGCTCATGACCAGCGGCCCGCGCCTCTTCAATGAAGCCGGCGGCCGAGATGTTGCGCCCCTCCATCTCCTCGAACAGCATGTTACCGGTGGTCACCGAGGGCCAGCCGCCCGACTTCACGAACGCCTCGTAATCCGCCTTGGACGGGGCGAAGGTGTTGGTTTCATGTTGAAAACCACCGACTGCAATGCGAGCCATATTCCCTCCTACCGGTCGGTACCGGCCCAATAACGCAGGCTGGCGGTGAGATTCTCCGCCAAACGATCATCGCTCAGCAACGGATACGACGCTATGGCGAGCAGCAGGATCAGGGCAATGGCGACCATGCTTGTCTTGGACCCGACCAGCGGTTCCGAGCGGCGGTGCGTGGACCGATTGTCCGCGCGCCGCTGATGCAGAATCCGCCGCTGGCCGAGCCGCATGTTCAGAGGTCCGCGTAGACGTGGGTCTCGGCCTTCGCGCCGGGATGGGTGACGGCACCCTTCTCCGCCGATCCCACGGTCTGGGCGTATTTCCAGATCGCCCCCGAGTTGAAATCATGCCCACGTGGCTTCCACGCCTTGCGGCGTACCTCAACCTCGGCGTCGCCGAGCTCATGGTTGATCGTGCCGTTGACCGCGTCGATCTCGATGACGTCGCCATCCTTCAACAACGCGATCGGCCCCCCGACCGCCGCCTCGGGGCCGACATGGCCGACGCAGAACCCACGGGTGGCGCCGGAGAACCGGCCGTCGGTGATCAACGCCACCTGATCGCTGAGCCCCTGACCGTAGAGGGCGGCCGTGGTCGACAGCATCTCGCGCATCCCAGGGCCGCCCTTGGGGCCTTCGTAGCGGATGACGAACACGTCGCCCGCCTTGTATTGGCGCTTCTCGACGGCGGCGAAGGCATCCTCCTCGCAGTCGAAACAGATCGCCGTGCCGCGGAACTTCAGGGTCTGCATCCCGGCGACCTTCACGATCGCCCCCTCGGGCGCCAGATTGCCCCGCAACCCAACCACGCCGCCGGTCTTGGTGATCGGATTGCTGGTTGGGTAGATCACGTCCTGGTCGGTCGGGAAGGTCACGCCGGCGAGATTTTCGGCGATGGTCTTGCCGGTGACGGTGATGCAGTCGCCATGCAGGAAACCACCATCGAGCAGTGTCTTCATCAGCACCGGCACGCCGCCGATCTCGAACATATCCTTGGCGACGTACTTACCGCCCGGCTTCAGATCGGCGATGTAGGGGGTGCGCTTGAAGATCTCGGCCACGTCGTGCAGGTCGAACTCAATGCCGCACTCATGCGCCATCGCCGGCAGGTGCAGCCCGGCGTTGGTCGAACCGCCGGATGCCGCCACCACGGTCGCCGCGTTCTCGAACGCCTTGCGGGTCATGATGTCGCGCGGTCGCAGGTTGAGCTTGAGCAAGTTCATTACCGCCTCGCCCGAGGCCACGGCATACTCATCCCGTGTCTCATACGGAGCCGGCGCGCCGGCCGAGCCGGGGAGTGCGATGCCGATCGCCTCGGACACGCACGCCATGGTGTTGGCGGTGAACTGGCCGCCGCAGGCACCGGCGCTCGGGCAGGCAACGCATTCCAGTTCGTGCAGATCCTCGTCCGACATGTTGCCGGCGGAATGGGCGCCGACCGCCTCGAACACGCTCTGCACCGTCACGTCCTGGCCCCGGAACCGGCCGGGCAGGATCGAGCCGCCATACATGAACACCGACGGCACGTTCAGCCGGGCCATGGCCATCATCATGCCGGGCAGCGACTTGTCGCAGCCGGCCAGGGCAACCAATCCGTCATAGCAATGGCCGCGCATGGTCAATTCGACCGAGTCGGCGATGACGTCGCGGCTGACCAACGACGCCTTCATGCCGGCATGGCCCATGGCGATGCCGTCGGTCACGGTGATGGTGGTGAACTCGCGCGGTGTTCCCTTCTCGGCCTTCACGCCCTTTTTCACCGCTTGAGCCTGACGCGATAGCGCGATGTTGCAGGGCGCGGCCTCGTTCCAGGCGGTGGCGACGCCGATCAGCGGTTGGTTGATCTCCTCCTCCGTCAGCCCCATGGCGTAGTAGTAAGATCGGTGCGGCGCGCGCTCCGGTCCCAAGGTCACATGACGGCTTGGCATTTTTGATTTGTCGAAGGCGGACATTTCACTCCCCGGAACGGCGTTCGCTTTGTGGCGGTTGGATTGGCCCGGCAGGGCTGGATGAGTGTAGACGCGGGCTGTTCCAGGGCGCAACGCGTTCGCTCATTAGAGCGGTTTTAATCTACCGCGAATCAGTTATCTATTTGCGTACAAACATTTTTCATGCACGGAATAGCCGAATGGAATTGCCTGATGCAGCCGCCGCGCACCCACGCATGGTCGCGGTCTGGGACGCGTTGTTGCAACTTGGCGGCGGGATGATGCCCGATCGCCGGGGTGTCGATCCGGTCGAACTACCGCTCGAGGCGCTGCCGTGGCTGTTCCTGATCGACGTCTGGCCGGATCGCGCGGTGTTTCGCCTGGCCGGGACCGAGATCGTCGCCTCGACCGGCCGTGAACTCAAAGGTGTGCCGTTGGACGGCTTGGTGTCCGGCACCGCGTTCGATGACGCCTGGGTCCAGATCCGGCAAACCATCGACGATAACCGCGCGGTTTACGCCGATCGCCGGGTCGAGAGCACGAACGGCCGTACTCTTTCGTTCCACCGGCTGCTGATCCCGCTCAAGCCGCTCAACCCGGAGTTCAGAACCATTATCGGCGTCACGGTCTCCACGAAGCCAGCGACGTGAGCGCCTAACCCGCCGCCATATAACGGCGAACCAACTCGGCCATGCGCTCCGGGCTCAGAACCGGCGGCATCACGGTCAACAGCTCACCGTTCCGCCCCATCAAATAAATGAACCCGCCATGGGCGAACACCGGCTGTCCGTTTCGATCAACGAAGAGCTGCTTGCTCTTGACCTGAAACGCCGTGCGCGCCGCCGACAGGGCCGGCTCGTCGCCGGTCAATCCCATGAGACGTGGATGTATCTTCGGCAATGCCGCCTTCATCGCCGCCGGGGTGTCGTTGATCGGGTCGACGGTAATCAGGATCGGCTGCACCGCCGTCCCGTCCGTGCCCAAACTGTCGAGTGCCGCGGCGATGCGCGGCAACGCCACCGAGCAAATGCCCCGGCAATTGGCATACCCGAAGAAAATCAGTGCATAGCCGCCGTGAAAATCGGCCTGCGTGCGCGGCACACCATCCTGATCGATCAGGGCGTAGCGGCCATCGATCGCCACCGGAAACGGTACATTGGCCGGCACTTGCATCGCCTCCGCCGCTGGCTTTGGCGGGCTGTGCGCGTGGTTCTCATGGCCAGCGGCCGGCCATGCCAGCAACAGGCCGACGAAACCGCCTAGGATCGCGCGCGTCACCATTCCGCGATGAACTTCTTATCGACCTCAAGGCCGAGGCCGAGATAGCCGTCCCGCGCGATCAAGGCGTTGACCCTCGGATCCTTGCGAAACCACGGGCCCTTCTTGGCCTTCAGCTCGGGATAGCGCTCGTTCCAGACTCTCGACCAGAGCGTGGTCTTCTGAAAGTCACCGCCGGCTTCCACGTCGCGCACCAGCTGCACCTGATAGATTCGCGGCGTGCCCTCACCCACCATCAAGCCGTCGACCTCGACCCGCTTGCCGCAGAACGCGATCAAATCCTCGACCGCACCGGAGAAGATCGCCTGGGTGTTCTTGGCGGCGACCACCAGGCTGCCATCATCGCGCAGCAGGCCAAGCGGGCGCGTGCCGGCACCGCAATCGGCCGGGCAATTCCCGGTGATGGCGCAGGGCAGATCCACCACCTTGGCCTCGAACCGGGCCTTTTCCTCGCCAACCAACCCCCAACTGCGGGCCATGCTCTCCTGGGCCTGGGCGGCTGCACTCAGCGCCGCCATCGCGAGGGCGGCGGCTATGACGTTCCGGATCAACCGCATCGTCGCCTCCTCATTTCAAGCCGGGGATCGCGAAGCCGGGAATCGGTCCGAAATCCTCGTGATTGTGGTTGGTCAACCCCTCGTTGGTGACGATCTTCTCGACCACCAGGAAGTTGTTGCCGTCACGCTCGTAGGCCATGCCATCGGCGGTAATGCGGTCGCTTTGCAGCTCCAGCACCGTGTCCGTGCCGACAATGTCGGTGCTGCCTTCCATCACCAGAACGAAATACACCGTGCCGTCCTCGGTCAGTACTCCGACCGGAATGCCCCCGGCGGCGCACCACAAGGCACAGGTGTGATGCGCGCTGCCGACCACGGCCTCGGGTCCCCCCATCACACCGGAGAGGTAGCACCAGGTATCCATGACCTCCCCGGTGATCCGGACCCGCTTGCCCTCGGTGGCGTGTGCCGGTCCGGTCACCCCGAAACCGGCGATGAGCCCTGCCGTCAGTATCGCGGCGGTGGCGATCCATTGTCGACGCATCCGACACTCCTCGTGGTTTGCTTAGCGGCAGAATGCCATCGGGTTCCGCCCGGTTACACCCACCGTCATGGCCAACGATGACGCGTCACGCTCCGACGCGCTATACTGAGCGTATGTTGAATGACCGAGCGCACGCAGGTTTGATGATCCGTGTGGTTCTGGCGGTGTCGTTCGTCACCGCCACGGCGGCGTGGGCCGCCGACCCCAAGGTCGTTGAGGGCCCGGCCCGGGTGATCGACGGCAACACCCTGGCGATCGGTGAGAAGACCCTGCACCTCGCCGGCATCGCCGCCCCCGGCCCGCGGCAGAAATGCCTCGACGGTCAGTTGCCCTGGCTGTGCGGCGCCGCCGCGCGGGCGCATCTGGTCGAGCTGATCGACGACCGTCCGGTCAGCTGTATCGAGCGCCGCCCCGGCCTGGCCCTGTGCCGTACCCCGGACGGCGACCTGTCCGCCGCCATGGTGCGCGACGGCTGGGCGGTCCCGGACAGCCACGGCAAGGCGTATCGTACCCTGGAAGCCGAAGCACGGCGGGAACGGCGTGGCTTGTGGGAGAAGATGCGCTAACGAGGCGGCGCGCTACCCCACCGCCTCCAAGCGGCTGAGCGCCGCCGCCAGTCGGTCGCGGCGGTCCTGCTCCTCCGCCCGCCGGTCCTTGTTTTCCTCGATCACCGCCTCGGGCGCCTTGGCGACGAAATTCTCATTCGCCAGCTTCTTGTCGATCTTGGCGATCTCGCTCTCGACCTTGCCGATTTCCTTATTCAGGCGGGCGCGCTCCTGGTCGATGTCGATCACGTCGGCGATCGGCAGCGCCAGCGTCGCCTCGTCCAGCACACCCTGGACCGCGCCGGCCGGCACCGCTCCCCCGGTGGTCAACTCGGACAGCCGCGCCAACCGGGTGATCAACCCTTGATGCCGCGCCAATCGGGCTTCGGTTTCGGCGGAGGCACCGGTCAAGAGCAACGGAATGCGCGCGCCCGGCGGCACATTCATTTCCGAGCGGATCGACCGCACCTCCGAGATCAGCCGCACCACCCAACCCATTTCGGCGGCTGCGTCGGCGTCGGCCAGATCGGCCGGAAGGTCGGGCCATGGCCGCGCCAGCAACAGCTGCTCGGCCTCTTCGCCGAACGACGCCCACAGTTCCTCGGTGATGTAGGGCATGATCGGATGCAGCAGATGCAGCGCCCGGTTCAGCGCCCAAGCCGTCGCCGCCCGGGTCTCCGCCGCCGCCGGATGCTCGGCCTCGCCGTCCGGGGTTTGCAGGATCGGCTTGGTGAACTCCAGATACCAGTCGCAGAACGTGCCCCAGAAGAACTGGTACAACGCGCTTGCCGCTTCGTTGAAGCGGTAGGCCTCGATCGCCTTGGCAACGGCGTCGGCGGTCTTGACCACCTCGCCGACCACCCATTTATTCACCGTCTCGGAACACGCCGCCGGATCGAACGCGGGATCGACCACACAGCCGTTCATCTCGCAGAACCGGGCGGCGTTCCAGATCTTGGTCGCGAAGTTGCGGTAGCCCTCGACCCGGTTCTCGTCGAGCTTGATGTCGCGGCCTTGAGCCGCCATCGCCGTCAGGGTGAAGCGCAGCGCATCAGTGCCGTATTTGCCGATCAGCTCAAGCGGGTCGATCACGTTGTTCTTCGACTTCGACATCTTCTGGCCCTTGGCGTCGCGCACCAGGGCGTGGATGTAGACCGTGTGGAACGGCACCTCCTTCATGAAGTGCAGCCCCATCATCATCATCCGGGCAACCCAGAAAAAGATGATGTCGAAGCCGGTGACCAGCACGTCACCGGGGTAATAGCGTTCCAGATGCTCGGTCTGCTCGGGCCAGCCCAGGGTGGAAAACGGCCACAGGGCCGACGAAAACCAGGTGTCGAGCACATCCTCGTCGCGGGTCAGATCGACTGGCTTGCCGTAGTGCCTTTCCGCCTCGGCCAGCACCTCCGCCTCGGTTTCGGCGACAAACACGGTTCCATCCGGGCCGTACCACGCCGGGATCTGATGCCCCCACCACAGCTGGCGTGAGATGCACCAGGGCTGGATGTTGCGCATCCACTCGAAATAGGTCTTCTCCCAGTTTTTCGGCACGAAGACGGTCTTGCCGGTCTCCACCGCCTCGATCGCCGGTTTCGCCAGCGTAGCGGCGTCGCAATACCACTGGTCGGTGAGCCAAGGCTCCACCGGCACGCCGGAACGGTCACCATGGGGCACGGTGTGGCGGTGCGGTTCAACCTTCTCCAGCAGCCCCTCGACCTCCATCGCCGCGATCACGGCCTTGCGCGCCTCGAACCGATCCAGACCGCGATAAGCCTCGGGCGCGTTGTCGTTTACTCGGGCATGGGCGTCGAAGATGTTGATCATCGCGAGGTCATGGCGTTTGCCGACCTCGAAATCGTTGAAATCGTGGGCCGGAGTCATCTTCACCGCGCCCGAACCCTGCTCCGGGTCGGCGTAGTCGTCGGCGACGATGGGAATACGCCGCCCGACCAGCGGCAAAATGGCATGCTCGCCCACCAAATCCTTGTAGCGCTCGTCCTCGGGATGCACCGCGACCCCGCTGTCCCCCAGCATCGTTTCCGGGCGGGTGGTGGCGACCACGATGAAGCGGCCGGCCTCGCCCTCGATCGGATAGCGGAAATGCCAGAGATGGCCGTCGATCTCCTTCGACTCGACCTCAAGATCGGAAATCGCGGTCTGGAACTTCGGATCCCAATTCACCAGCCGCTTGTCGCGATAGATCAGGTTCTCTTTGTAGAGCTGGACGAACACCTTGCGCACGGCGTCCGACAGGCCTTCGTCCATGGTGAAGCGCTCACGCGGCCAGTCCGGGCTGGCGCCGAGACGGCGGAGCTGGTTGACGATGGTGCCGCCGGATTCCGCCTTCCATTCCCACACCTTATCGACAAACCCCTCACGGCCGAGGTCACGACGATCGATCCCCTCGGCGGCCAGGTTGCGTTCCACCACCATCTGCGTCGCAATCCCGGCGTGGTCGGTGCCCGGCTGCCACAACGCATCGCGTCCGGCCATGCGGTTGTAGCGAATCAGAATGTCCTGGATCGTGAACGTCAACGCGTGGCCCATGTGCAGGCTGCCGGTGACGTTCGGCGGCGGCATCATGATGGTGTAAGGCGCCGCGTTGCTGGCCGGATCGGCGGAAAACCCACCGGAGTCTTCCCAGCGATCGTACAGGCGGTCTTCCACCTCGGCAGGAGTATAGGTCTTTTCGAGCATTGCTCGGTCCTCGGCACAGGCGCGGGATGGTTACGAACAGCCAACCGAACCCGCTGGCCGTTCACAAGACGCCGTTCTTAGGACATAGGGCCGGGAAACGCCAGAATCGAAACCAGCATCGAATGCCGTCAGAAGCCTTGCGCGGCCCGCTACCAGCGATCGCGGCGCTGCGAGAGCATCACCAGCCGTTCGATCTCCTCGCGCACCAAGCGCTCGACCATCGACGGCAGGTGCTGATCCAGCCATTCCTTGAGCATCGGGCGCATCAGCTCGCGGGTTAGGCGCTCAAGGGTAACGGCGCCGTTGCCGAGCGGCAGCTCCTGATAGTCTTCGTTAAGCTTGGTTTGCAGCTCGGAGAAGGAGTGAACCGTTTCCTGCGCCTGGGGCGGGGAGATCAACCCCTCGGGCGGCGGCGCGGGACGCGGTGCCGGTGGTGGCGGAGGCGGTGGTTCCGGCAAAGGCTCGGGCTCAGGCTCGAACTCCGGTTCTGGTTCGGGCTCTGGTTCCGGCTCTAGTTCCGGCTCGTCGAGTCCGTAACGCTGCTCATCGAACAACGGATCGGCCGGTTCCTCGTCGTCATCGTCTTCGTCCTCTTCCATATCGGAAAGGTCGAGAACGTCTTCCTCCTCAGGCTCCGGTTCTTCTTCGGGTTCCGGCTCCGGCTCAGGCTCGGGCTCCGGCTCGGGTTCCGGCTCTTCGGCCGCGGCCTCGACTTCCGGCTCGCCGTCTTCGGCGTCGTCGCCATCTTCAGAGATGATCCGGCGAATCGACGCCAGGATCTCTTCCATGGACGGTTCTTGTGTGTCACTCATGCTGCCATGCCCCGCCGACGCACCGGAACGGCCGATAACGCATCTGAAGATTACTTGATAAGCCTCTGGCGAGCCAGCAAGAAATGACGCCGGCTATCAGCACTCCCACTCAATTACCCGGCAGCGGCCCTGGCGACTCGGTTCCGTAGTACTTTTTGTACACCTCGAGGTAGTGCCGGTCGTAATCGTAGAGCTCGACCGACAGGCCCAGATCCTGAGCGGTCAACCGACCCATCGCCGATAGCAACTGATAGCTGGCAATCACCGCGTCACGCTCGGCCAACACCAAGCTAACCTGGGCGTCGAGCAATTCCTGCTCGGCGTCGAGAACATCCAGCACGGTGCGCGCGCCAACCGTGGCCTCCTGTTCGACACCCTCCAGCGCGATGTTCGACGCATCGACCTCAGCACGCAACGAGACGATCTGCGCCAAGGTGGTTTGATACGCTTCAAAGGTACTCGCCGCCGATTGCACCGCGACGCGACGCTGATCATCCACGACCAGACGCGCCCGATTGGCGGCTTCCTTGGCGGCTCGCACGCGCGAAGAGACCGCGCCAGCTTGATAGAGCGGGATCGTCAACTGCAACTCAGCCGTCAAGTCGGTCGCTACATTATCGCCACCGCCGGTGTCGTAAGACCGCGCCGCCTGCGCCACCAGATCAAGCGACGGCAACAGCTCGCCGAAGACCAGGTCGACCACGTTCTGGGACGATTCCTCCTGGAACTTCGCTTGCGCGAGGGTAAAATTTCCGCCTAGCGCAATATCCACCGCCTCGTCCCGATTAACCGGCAGATTGGATGCTAGGTCCGGCTTCACGACCTGCCCCGGTACGATGCCAATCACCCGCTCAAACACCACGCGGGACGTCGTCAGATTGCCTTCGGCCTGGGTGCGGTCCGCCCTGGAGCGAGCAAGCCGCGACTCGGCCTGCGCCACGTCGGTCCGGGTCACTTCGCCGACGCGAAACCGATCCCGGGTCGCCTCGAGCTGCTTTTCCAAGCGCCGCACGTTGTTGATCTGCAGATCATGTAAGGATTCGTCACGAATCACGTTCACATAGGCCGTCACCCCCTGAAGCAGCGTGTCTTGTTCAGTGCTGAACAGTGCGGCGCGTTGTGCCTGGATATCCGAATCGGCCCGCGTCACCGCGGCCCCGGTACGCCCCCCAGTGTACAGCGGCTGGGTCACGCTCAATGTTCCCGTCCGGGGAAACGAGCTGCTGTCCGTGCCTGTGACACCGTTCGTCTCGCTATTCACGTCGGTGAGACCGGCACTCAGTGACGCCGACACGGTTGGCCGCCAACCCGCGCGGGCTAGCGGCGCGTTCTCATCGGTCTGCCGCAGCTGCGCCCGCGCCGCCAACAGAGCGGGGTTGGTCTGGTAGGCCAGCGACAGCGCCTCTTCCAACGTCTGAGCGTGCACCGGCGCAATCATTAGCGTCGCGACTATCGTTGGGGCCAGCGTCAAGCCGGCGATACGTCGAAGTCCGAATGCCATGGTCGATCCTTGGGTGGGGCGGCCGATGGGCGGCGCGCCTAGAAAACGAAACCCGGTTGCTTGGTGAAACCCGCCAGCTTCGGCGTGCCGGCGTCGAACAAGATCCTGTGCCCTATGCGTCCCGACCGCCGTTCGTACAGAACCGCATTGCCGGGACCACGCGAATCGCCGCCCTCGATGGTCACCAAACGCCCCCCTTCGGCCAGCTGATCCAACAGGGTGTCGGGCACCACATCCACCGCGCCGTCCATCAGGATCACATCATAGGGTGCGTGTTTCGCGTAACCCTCGGCAAGCGAGCCGGTCACCAGCGCCGCGTTGTCGATCTGCAACTCGGCCAACACCTGATTGCCGGTTTCCACCAACTCACCCGCCTCGTCTAAACCGACCACCATCGCGACCATCGTCGATAACAAGGCGGTGGCGTATCCCGTGCCGCAACCGACATCCAACACGGTATCACCCGCCCCCGGCAACGCCGTCTGCAACAAGCGGGCTAAGACCATCGGCTCCAGCAGGTAACGCCCGTGGCCAATCTCCAGGGCCTCGTCGACATAGGCGATACCGCGCTTGGCTTTCGGCACGAACAACTCGCGCGGTATGGTCTCAAAGGCCTGAATGATGGCGCTGTCCGTCACCTTGTTGGTGCGAATCTGGCTCTCGACCATGTTAAGGCGAGCTCGAGCGTAGTCGACCATGGTGTCCCTCACCGTTCCAGGTCAGCCCATGTGGCGTCCGGTCTACTCGGCACACATCGCCACCGAGGCGCAACCGTCCCCGCTCTTATAGGCAACGCCGCCGCCGGACACAACGGATCGACGCCGCATGGTTTCGCCCCGGTCGATTCCTTCAGGAGCTAGGCAAGGCGCATCACGTCCGCGGCGGATGCTCCCGCCGCCAATGTTCGGCGATCTCGATGCGCCGGCAAATCCAGGTTTTTCCCTTGGCTTGAACATGATCCAGGAAGCGGGCCAGCGCCCTGGTTCGTCCCGGTCGGCCGACCAGGCGCTGATGCAAGCCGATTGACAGCATGCGCGGCGTCTCGGCGCCTTCGTCCCAGAGTTGGTCGAAGGCGTCCGTCAGATTACGGAAAAAATCATCCCCCGACCCGTAGGACGCAGGCGCGCTGAACTTCATATCGTTGGTATCGAGCGCGTAGGGTACGACCAAGTGGTCGGTTCCATTGACCTTGACCCAGTACGGCAGATCGTCGGCGTAGCTGTCACTGTCATAGAGAAACCCGCCCTCCTCGACCAACAGGCGCCGGGTGTTCGAGCTTGGCGCGTAGCGGCAGTACCAGCCGCGCGGCCGCTGACCGGTCAGGCGTTGCGTGATCTCGATCGCCTTGGCGATGTGCTCGCGCTCCTCGTCCTCCGATAGCTCGAAATGATTAATCCAGCGCCAACCGTGACTTGCGAACTCCCAGCCAGCCTCGGCCATCGCCTCGGTCGCGAGGGGGTTGCGTTCAAGCGCCATGGCGCAGGCGTATACCGTCAACGGCAACTGCCGCTCGGTGAACAGCCGGTGAATCCGCCAGAATCCAGCACGCGGGCCGTATTCGTAGATCGATTCCAGACCCAGGTCGCGCGCACCCGCCGGATGGCGGCCGCCAACCGCCTCCGACAAGGCGTGTTCGTTCTTGACGTCGCCGTGCAGGACGTTGCTTTCGGAGCCCTCCTCGACGTTCAGCACGAAACTCAGAGCGACCCGCGCGCCATCGGGCCACGCCGCGTGCGGCGGCGTCGGCCCGTAGCCGACCAGATCGCGGGGATACCCTTCGGTCATGACCTTCCTCCCACCTGTTCGGCCGCCGCGCGTCCAGCTAGACGCCCCAAGCTAACCGCCGTCAGCAACCCGTTACCGGAGAGATACCCCTCGACCCCCGTTCCCGAAAGGCCGACCGCCGCCCCGCCACCGGCGTAAAGATTGGGCAACGCGGTTCCGTCGGCGCGCAAAACCCGAGCATTCCCGTCGATCGCCAGCCCGCCTTGAGTATGAAACAGAGCGCCGGTGACCCGGACCGCGACAAAGGGCGGGCCCGCCAGCGCCGGCGCGCCGGTAAAATCGCGTCCGAACGAATCCCGAGCCCGGCCATCGGCGCAGTTCCTGGCATGGTCGATCGTCGCGCTGAGAACGGTGGCGTCGCAGCCGATCATCGTCGCCAACGCGTCCACGCTGCCGACCTGCCGGATCGCACCGGCGTCGTTGGCGCGGCGGTAATCCTCGAACCCCAGCCCCATGGCATGCAGGCGCGCGTCGTACAGGTTCCAGGCGATCCCGCCGGGTTGCGCCAGCACCTTGACCGATTGCTCGGAATAGCCTTCGTGCTCGTTGGAGAACCGCCGGCCCTCGGCGTTCACCTGCACCCCGCCTTCCATCATCAGCGCCCAGGTGACCAGCACACCGTGGGGGTGGGCGACCGAGCCATGGCCCTGATAGGCGCCCATGTGCCGTGCCACCCCGCCCAGCTCGACGCCCCAGGCAACCGCGTCGCCCCGGTTGCCGGTGTGGCCGAAATACAGGGCGTCGGCCATCTCGGGGATGTGCTGGCGCACCATTTCGGGGTTGCCGCCGTAGCCATTGCAGGCCAGCACCAGGGCCTCACAGCCGATCTCGTCGGTCGATCCGTCCGGACGCTCAATGACAACGCCGAGCACCCGGCCCGCGTCATCGGCGATCAGATCGCGCACCGCCGCCTCGCACACCAGATCGATCGCCGCGCGCTCCACCGCGGCGCCCAGGGAGCCGATCAGCGCCTCACCGGTCTTAGCCGGGTGGGCGTGCATGCGATGCACGGCGTGACCGGGATAGAGAAAATCGGTCAGCAGCACGAACGCCTGACCATGGGCATCGGCCAGCCATTCCAGCGCCGGGCCGGAAGCGGCGCAGACGGCGCGCCCCAGCGCCGCGTCTCCCTGTCCGTGGTTCTTCGCTTGGACATCGGCCAGCATGCGGTCGATCCCATCGTCGACCCCGGCGGCATGCTGCCAGCGCGTGCCGCAGGCCGGGATGAACCCCGACGACAGCGCGGTGGAGCCGGACGGCACCGCGTCGCGCTCCAGCACCAGCACCTCAGCCCCGGCATCGTGGGCGGCGAGTGCGGCTGTCATCCCGCAGGCTCCGGCGCCGATGATCAGCACCGGGATACGCGGCTCGGGTCCGGTCGCGCGGCGCAACACGGCCATCACACCGCCTCCCAAGCCGCCATGACCTCGGCGATGGTGGCGACAGTCGCGACCGGCCGCAGGGCCTCGATCGCGGTGGTGTGCAGGGCGTCGGAAAACGCGGCGCAGCCGTCTTCCAGCACCACGGTGTGCAGATCGCGGACATGGGCATCACGCACGGTCGACGCCACGCCGCCGTTGGTGACGATACCGCCGGCAATCAATGTATCGATACCGGTTTTCCTAATAATCCACTCAAGCCTACTCATATAAAACGCTGAAAATGCTATTTTTTCAATCCTTATGTCGATGGGTAGTAGTTCCTCCACTACATCGTGTCCCCAAGAGCCCGGCACGAAGTCGCCGCGCCGCAGGAACGGTCGAACCTGGGCTAGATGCGCCGAGATGAACGGCTCGCCATCCCTGCCCGGCACCAGGGTGAAATGGGTCGAGACCACCCACCCGCCCTTGGCCCGGACCGCCTCGGCCAGTGGAATCAGTTTGGCCGGCAGAGCGGCGATCGCCTCCGATGTCGCACCACCGCGGGCATAGGCGCCATCCGGGTGGATGAAGTCGTTTTGCAGGTCCATCAGCAACAGGGCGGTCCTGGCCGGTTCCCGAAACGCCAACGGCTCACTCATCCGTTCTTCTCCCCAATCAGCACATTGCCGAAGCGGTCGACCGTCCCGACCAGCCCAGGCTCGATCAGGATGGTGGTGTCGCTCTGCTCCAGGATCGCGGGACCGTCGATCGTCGCGTCCACCGGCAGGGCAAGCCGGTCATAGATGGCGGTTTCGTGCCACCCGCCATCGACGTAAACCCGCCGTATTCCGCGTCGCGCATCTTCCATCGTGGCATCGGCGCTCGGCGCCAGCAGGGCGAGATCGAAGCGCGGCCGTTTGCCGACCACCGCCACCCGCAAGTTCATCACCCGCATCGCAATGCCCGACAGCAAACGGCCAAACGTCGCCACATACGCCGCCTCGAACGCCGCCTGGACGCCCGCCCGGTCGACCACGCCGCCGGCCGGAACGCTTAGGGGCGCGGCCACCGTATGGGTCTGACCGACATACAGCATATCCAACTCGACCAGGGTCGCGACCCCCTCCAACGCCACCCCGGCGCCGGTCACGGTCGCGGTCCCGCGATCGGACAGGGCCTGGATCGCCTTGGACAGCGCATCGGTGTCCAAACTGTCCAACAGGGTGTTCCAGGTCTCGACGAAATCCTGGCGCAAATCGGCGATGGTGCAACCAAGCGCGCTGGTCACCCCGGGGTAGCGCGGCACCAGTGCCTTCTTGAGCCCGACGTCGCGGATCAAGGCGCCGGCGTGCAGCGCGCCGCCACCGCCGAACGGCACGGCGACGAAATCCTTGGGGTCGTGGCCTCGCTCGATCGACACCAGGCGGATCGCGCCGGCCATCTTGGCGTTGGCGACGTGAATGATCGCCTCCGCTCCCGCCTCGGGGCTACTCAAACCCAGGGGTTCTGAAACATGGGCGCTCACCGCCCGCCGCGCCGCCTCCAGATCCAGGCGGTCGAGCTTGCCGCCGATCGGCCGGTCGGCGTTGATCCGACCCAACACCAGACTGGCGTCGGTCACCGTCGGCCGGTCATTCCCTTGACCGTAGCAGACCGGGCCCGGATCGGACCCGGCGCTTTCCGGGCCGACCTGCAACAAGCCACCGGCGTCGACCCGGGCGATCGAGCCGCCGCCGGCGCCGATGGTGATGATCTCGATCATCGGCGAACGGATCACCATGCCAAAGGCGATCGAGGTCTGCGCCGCCAGGGCACTCTGCCCGCCCGCCACCAGCGAGACGTCGAATGACGTGCCGCCCATGTCGCAGGTCACCAGATTGGGATAACCGGCCGCGTCGCCGATATGGGCGGCGGCGATCACCCCGGCGGCGGGCCCGGACAAGGTCGTCCGCACCGGGAACTGCCGCGCGGTACCGACCGTCATCACCCCGCCGTTCGACTGCACGATCAGCACTTGAGCGGCACTGCCCCGGTCCTGCAACGCCGCCTCCAATCGGCCGATGTAGCGGCCGACCGTCGGTTGCAGATAGGCGTTCAACGTGGCGGTCGACGTGCGCTCGAACTCGCGAATTTCCGGCACGATGGCGTGGGAGGCGGTGACATGCTCGTTCGGCCAGACCGAGCGCACGGCGTCGAGGGCGGCGCGCTCGTTGGCGTCGTTGGCGTAGGCGTTGATGAAAACGATCGCCACCGCCTCACAGCCACGGTCGATCAACGTCCGTGCCGCCGCCTTTACGTCCTCCGGGTCGATCGCGGCACGGATCGTGCCATCGGCCAGGGTGCGTTCCACCACTTCCAGTCGGCGGTCGCGCGGCACCACCGGCTCGAAAGTGCCCCACAGACCCCAGGTGCGCGGCCGATCACGCCGCCGCATCTCCAGCACGTCGCGGAAGCCGGCCGTGGTGATGATGCCGGTCACTCCACCCTTGCGCTCCAGCAAGGCGTTGGTGCCCACCGTGGTGCCGTGCACCACGGTCGCCAGCCGGTCGAGCGACCCGGCCCCCGCCTCCAACCCGGCGAGAAAGCCCTCGGCCTGGTTGTGCGGGGTCGACGGCACCTTGGCGACGGTGGCCGTTCCCGCCACCTCGTCCAGTACGAACACATCGGTGAAGGTGCCGCCGACATCGACACCGGCCAATGCCGACGGGATCATCATGTCGTTCATGCCGCCTTCCCCGCGCGCAGGCCAGCCGTGGCCGGACCGTCGAGCGTGCCGTCGTCGCCGACCACCACCCGGTAGGCGTCACGCGCCGAAGACGACGATACGAAGCCCAGCCGCACATCACGGGCGACGGCGTGCGGATCACGCTCCTCCGGCGGGCCGTAACCGCCGCCACCCGGGGTTTCCAGGCGCACCGCTTGGCCACGCTTGATCTTGATGTCGACCATTTTCGACGCCATGGGCGGCTGTGCCTCCCCGTCCGGAGTTGGGTAGCTGAAGCGGTTGAGCGCCGCCGGCCAGCCGCCGACCACGCCGGGCGGCGGAAACCGGCCGCGTTCACCGAACAGGAACACGTCGGCCTTCTCCTCCAGCAGCTCGATCTCGTAGACCGCGCCCAACCCGCCACGATGACGCCCCGGCCCGCCGGAATCGTCCCGCAGCGCCCATTGCCGGAACACCACCGGATAGGCCGCCTCAAGGATCTCCAGCGGCGGGATCGTCGCCGTCGAGATCGGCGCGTTGCCGTGGTTCAGGCCATCGCCCTCGGGGTGACCGCCGTGGCCGCCGCCGAAAAAGCTGAACATCACCCAGCGCCGCCCGTCGGCCCGGTGACCGGTCAGCGACAAGGCGTTGATGGTGCCGTAGGCGCAGCCGTTAACCCGTTCCGGCGCCGCCTGGGCCAACGACTGGAACACCATGTCGATCAGCCGCAGGATGGTCTCGGTATAGCCGCCGACCGGGCGCGGTGCCTCGGCCGCCAGGATCGAGCCCTCGGGGATCACGAAATCGATCGGCTCCAGCACCCCGGCGTTGGCCGGCACCTCCTTGAACACATGCTTCATGGCGACATAACAGGCCGCCACCGTGGTCGACCGCGCGATATTCACCGGCCCCAAGCATCCCGGCGCCGAGCCGGTGAAATCGAGGGTCAACCGGTCGCCCGCCACGGTGATCGCCAACGCCAGGGGCAGCGGCTCATCAACGATGCCGTCATTGTCCAGGAAATCCTGGGCGCGGTAGGTGCCGTCCGGCAGATCGGTGATCTGCGCCCGCATCAGCGCCGCCGCCCGCGCCTTGAGCTCGATGAAGGCGGTCTTCACAGTCGCCTCGCCATACTGTTCCAGCAGATCGACCAACCGTTTCACCCCTAGATCCAGCGCGTTGATCTGGCCGTTGAGGTCGCCGTAGAGACTGCCCGGCAGGCGCGAGTTGGCCTGCAGGATGTCAACGATGTCCTGGCGGAAGCGGCCGGCCTCGAACAGCTTCACCAGCGGCATCAGAAAGCCTTCCTGAAAGCATTCGGTGGCGACCGGGTTGTAGTTCCCCGGCACGTTGCCGCCGACGTCGTGATAGTGGCCGACCGACGCCAGATAGCAGAACACCTCGCCGTCGCGGAACACCGGCCGCACCAACCGGAAATCCGACAGATGGGTGCCGCCGGCATAAGGGTCGTTGAAGATGTAAACGTCGCCATCGGCCAAGCCACCGTCCTTGGCCACCTTGTCGATCACCGCCTTGACCGCGAACGCCATGGCGCCGACGAAGATCGGCAGACCCGACTTGCCCTGCACCAGGGTCTCGCCGGTGATGGCGTCATACAACCCGTGCGAGGCGTCGTGCGCCTCGGCGATGATCGGGTTGAAGGCGCTGCGGAACAGCGTCGCGTCCATCTCGTCGGCGATCTGCTCCAGGCGGCCGTTCAGCACCGCCAGCGTGACCGGATCAATCGTCCCCATCGGTTCCCGTTCCTTTACGGTCTTTTCGCGTCGATCTTATCGTCTCGGCGTCGTAGCGCGCACCGGTCGCCAGCATCTCCGGTGTGCCAATCACCGCGTTCAACCCGGTCAGATCCAGCATCCGGTCACGCCATGGATCGGTGGTTCCGTGCTGTTTCAGCGAGGCGAAATAGGCCTGCAACGCCGGCACCACCGCCCGCGCCGTCCCACCGGGAAAGATCACCAACTTGAAGCCAAGTTCCGCCAATTGTTCGGTCGAACGGATCGGTGTCGCCCCACCTTCGACCATGTTCGCCAGCAACGGTACGCGGTCGGCGAAGCGCCGGGCGATCCCGGCCAACTGCGCGTCGCTCTCCGGCGCCTCGACGAACAGCACGTCGGCCCCGGCCTCAAGGTAACGCTCGGCCCGCTCCAACGCCGGCTCGAACCCCTCGACGGCGATCGCGTCGGTACGCGCCACGATCAAGGTGTCTTTCCGCCGGGCATCGAGGGCGGCCTTAAGCTTGCCGACCATCTCGTCGACCGGGACCAGCGCCTTGCCTTTCAGGTGACCGCAGCGCTTGGGCATCACCTGATCCTCAAGCTGGATGGCGTCGGCCCCGGCCCGCTCGTATTCCCGCACCGTGCGCTGCACGCTGAGGGCGTTGCCATGGCCGTTGTCACCGTCGACGACAAGGGGAATGGCGACACGCTCGCGGATCATGGTGATGGTGTCGGCGATCTCGCGCAGTCCCATGAGGCCGATATCCGGCCGCCCCATACGGGAATAGGCGATCCCCGCCCCGGTGACGTAGGCGCAACTGAAACCCGCCTGCTCGACCAGCAAGCCGGTCAGCGCGTCATACACGCCAGGCGCCAGCACGATACCGGGACCGGCGAGTTGCTGCGACAGCGATGGAATGGCGGTCATGTCCATCACTCCCCGGCCTGCATCAAGGGCTCAACGGCGAAGCGCGCGGTCAGCGCGTTCACATCGGCCAGGGTGTCGATCGCGAAACACCCTTCATAGACCGGCCGTGCCGTCGCTTCCGGCCACACCCGCCCGGTCAGCTCGAAGAATTTACGGTCGAGCTCGGCGTCGTCATAGGGGTCTTCGGTATCGCCCCGGTTGGTCTTGGTCTCCGCCGTCAACACCGTGCCGTCAACCAGCTCGACGATCACCCGAGCCGGCCGGTAATCCGGCATCAACGCGGTTAGTGCCGGGTCCTCCACCACCTCAACCTTGTCGGCGAAGGCCTGAATCCGCGCGTCGCGGATCTTGTCCCAGGTGAAACTCATCACCCCGCTGGACGCATTGATCAGGGTCGTCGCCACCGAGAACGGCAGCGAGAACTTGCCGGCCAGCGTGTTCTTCGGCGACCGGTCGGAAAGCTGCGCCGCCAGTGAATAGGTTTCCACCCGCACCTTGGCCACATCCTCGGGGGCAAGGCCCTGCGGCCGCTGCCCGACGATCATCGCCAGGGCGTCCAACGCTCCGTGGTTGTAGCGGCAGCAGGCGTGACGTTTGAAGTAGTTGCGCGCGATCTCCCAGCGGGAACCCAACTCGCGGGTCATCTCCTGGGGCCGCCAGGCGGTCGAGACCACCGTGCCCCAGATGGTGCCGAGCCCATCGGCCTCGCCGGTGAAGCCGCTCTCCACCATGTCCCAGGCGAGCAGGCCCATCTGTCCGGAGATACCGGCGAAGGAATTCCGCACCGTCCCGCCCTGCAGCATGGTCTGACGGCTGGTCGCCAGGCCCAGGGTCGAGGCGACGTTGATCGTCTCCCGCACGGCCGCCGCGTCGGCGCCGGCCAACTTGGCGACGGTGACGGCCGCCCCCACCGTGCCCCAGGTGCCATGCGGATGCATGGTCGGCAGGATGGACGCCGAAATGCCGATACGCGCGCCGATCTCGTAGCCAAGGGCGATCGCGGTCAACACGTCGGCACCGGAGCTTCCATGCGCCTCGCCCCAAGCCAGGGCCGCCGGCACGCAGTGAATACCCGGATGACCACGGCTGAACTGGTTGCCCTCGTCCTGCTCCAAGAAGGTACCGGCCGTGCCGTTGAGCAGCGCCGCCTTGCCGGGCTCGGTCCGGATGCCGGCGCCGATCACGCTGGCGGCCCCTCCCGGCACGGGCACCAGACGCTTGGTCAGCGCGATCACCTCCGGCTCCGCCGCGCCGGCGACCATGGCCGCCACGCTGTCGGCGATGACCCGGCGGGTGCGCTCAACCGCCGGCGGCGGCAGAGCGCCGAACGTCGTATCGGCAACGAAGGACGCCACCGTATCGAGATAGTTGGACATGCACTCCTCCCTTGGATTCCGCCCGCTTCAGCGAGCCGACATCATGCGGCGTTCCAAGCGCGACAACAGCCGCACCATCGGCCACAGCATGATGAGATAGATCGCCGCCGCCGCGATCAGCGGTGTGGCGTTGTAGACCAGCCCCTGGGCGACCCGGCCCATGCGCAGCAGCTCCGGCAGGGCGACGACGCTGGCGATCGAGGTCGCCTTGATCAGCTCGATGGTGTTGGACGTCAGGTCCGGCGCCACGTTGCGCAACGCCTGGGGCAGAACGACATAGATCATCGCCTGCACCCGGTTCAGCCCGGTCGACCGTGCCGCCTCCAGCTGACCATGGGCGATGCTCTCGATCCCGGCGCGCACGATCTCACCGTAATAGCTCGCGCTGTTAAAGGTGAAGGCAATCAGCACCGCCAGGAAGGCCGGCACATCGAGCCCCAAGAGCGGCAGCCCGTAGGTGACGTAAATCAACAGCACCAGCGGCGGGATCGACCGGAAAAAATCGACGAACAGGATCAGGACCGGGTTCAGGCCGCGAACGTGGAAGCTGTGCAGGGTGGCGATAACGATCCCGGTCAGGAAACCGAGCGGGACCACCGCCAGGCACAGCTTCACGGTCATCCACCAGCCCCGCAACAGCAGGGGGTAGATCTCGCGCAAGCTGTCCTCGTTGAAAAAACTGAAGCGGATAATCTCCCAATCCATCACGGCAGCCCTCTCACCGCTTCCAGGCGAACCGCGTCTCGATCCGTCGGGACAGGATCGTGAGCGGGAAGAAGATGATCAGGTAGCCGATCGCCGCCAGTGTCAGCGGCGAGGTGTTGGCGGCGTAGGCGAGCGAGGTCTGGGCGACGGTCAGCATTTCCGGTACCGCGACGACCGAGGCGAGCGCGGTGTTCTTGGTGATCGCGATGGTCCGGTTGGTCAACGGCGGAATGGTCATCCGCACCGCCTGCGGCAGCACCACCTCGAACAGGGTTTCGGCGAAGCCGAGCCCGGTGGAGCGCGACGCCTCCCACTGGCCCTTGTTCACCGAGGTGATGCCGGCCCAGAAAATCTCCTCGGCGAACGCCGCCAGCACGAAGCTCAGCGACAGCCAGGAAATGAAAAAGCCCGAGAGCTGAATACCGGCGAAGGGCAACCCGAAGAAGCCGACGATGATGATCACCAGCGGCGGCAGTGCCCGGAACAGATCGATGAACACGATGATCGCGATGTTCACCGCGCGGATCTGGAACGCGCGAATCACCGCCAGCACCAGGCCGAGCGCGAGGCCGCTGACGATCACCAGCGCCGCCAGCAAGAGGGTGACCCAAAACCCGTCGATGATGTCCGGCAGGTATTTCACCATCACCTCGACGTTGAAGAACTGATCCAGGAACCGGTCCATTGCCATCGCCTCAGTGGCCGGAGACGCTGGTCAGGAACGTCTTGAGCCGGTCGGATTTCGGCGCGCCGAACATGCTCTCGGGCGTTCCCTCTTCCACCACCAGGCCCTCGTCCATGAACACCACCCGATCGGCGGCATCGCGGGCGAACCGCATCTCGTGGCTGACCACCACCATGGTCATGCCGCTCTCGCGCAGTTCCCGCATCACCGCCAGCACCGAGCCGACCAACTCGGGATCAAGGGCCGAGGTCGGCTCGTCGAACAGCATGACCGCCGGCTCCATGGCGATGGCGCGGGCGATCGCCACCCGCTGCTGCTGGCCGCCGGACAGCTCGGTCGGATAGCTCGCGGCCTTCTCATCAAGGCCAACCCGGCACAGGGCCGCGTGCGCCCGCTCCTCGGCCTCGGCCCGATCCAGCTTCTTCACCTTGCGCAGCGCCAGTGCCACGTTTCCGAGCGCGGTCATGTGCGGGTAGAGGTTGAACGACTGGAACACCATGCCGATGCGCTGTCGCACTTGATTGATGTCGACACCGCGTTTGGTGATTTCCTCGCCGGTGATCCACACCACCCCGCGGGTCGGCATCTCCAGCAGGTTGCAGCAGCGCAGCAGCGTGCTCTTGCCGCTACCGGACGGCCCGATGATGAACACCAGCTCCTGCGGCGCGACCGTCAGATTGACGCCCTTCAAGGCGGCGAAATCGCCGAAGGATTTATGGATGTCGTGCGCCTCGATGACGGGCGGCAGATCGGCCATGGACGGGTTCCCGGTCGGTATGGATCTGGAATCACGGCACGCACGGCGCCACCGCCAGCCACTTGCAGTGGCCAGCGGTGGGTCCGCGATCCGTCGTTCAGCAGCCGCTGCCGGACGGCGTCGGGTCGTAGCCGGCCAAACCCGGAACGCCGATGCCGGCCTCGATCTTGTAGGCGGCACCGCCAGCAACCGGTTTCTGGCCGGTCCATTTCTCGTGAATCTTGGCGACCGTGCCATCGGCCTTCATGCATTCGACCACCGTCTCGAACTTCTTGCGCATCTCGACGTTAGCCAGATCGAAGACAAAGGCACCGACCCGGCCCGAGGAGATCACCAGCTTGGAAGGCTCGACCAGCGGGTTCTTCTTGGCGGTCCAACCGGCCACCGTGTCACCGGCGAAGTTGGCGTCGGCCCGGCCGGTGATGACCGCCTGGATCGCGTCGGCGTTCTTGCCGAAGCGCTCGATCTTCCAGCCGTACTTCTCCTGCCGCTCGGTCAGCCACTTGTCGTAGAAATTGCCTTTGTTCACGGCGATGGTCTTGCCCGCTAAATCCTCCAGTTTCTCGACCTGCGGCGCGCCCTTCTTGATCAGGAACTGATAGTTGACCTCGAAATACGGTTCGCCGAACAACATCTTGCTGGCCCGCTCCTCGGTCACCGTGGTCGGCGCGATGATCGCCACGTACTTGCCGGCGGCCAGACCGGCGAAGATGCCCGACCACTCCTGGTCGATGACCTCGTAGTCGACCCCCATGCGCTTGGCGATCTCGGCCATCAGATCGACATTGTACCCCTCGGCCCCGCCGCTCGGCGATGCCATCACATGCGGCGCATAGCCGACATCGGCGGCGACCTTCATGGTCTCGGCGCTCGCCGGAGCGACCGCAACCGCCAGGGCACCCGCCACACCCAGAATTACTGCTTTTATCGTCATGTGAACCTCCGTCTGTTCAGTTGCATCAACACCCCGGTGTATCCCGGGTTCCTCCCCTTCATTCCGCCATCGTGCCGGTGGCGGTCCAGCCGCCACGTGCCCTCGACGACACGCTCTCGACCGCGTCGGGCGACCGCCCCTCCCGCGCCGGCTCTCGGCTAAGGGTCATGGCCATCCGATACCGGTCGGACCTGTACAACGCGACCAGGTGTTCGATCGCGCACCCCGCCTCGTCCTTCACCACCCGCCGCACCCGCAGCAGCGGCGCGCCGACATCCATACCCAAGCGTTCGGCAACCACCGCGTCGGCCAAGGTGGCCGACACCGACTGCTCGGCCGAGGTCGGCGTTACCCCGACGCGTGCGAACAACGCCAGCAGCGGTGTCGCGGCCAAGTCGTCCCGATCGAAGCATCGGCCGATGGCCTCCGGCACATGGGTGGTCAGATGCGAGAAGGCCGCTCCCTCGACCGAGCGCACGCGTACCGCGCGTTGTACAGGCGATCCCGCCGGAAGCGCCAATGCCGTGGCGACATCCGCCGGCGCCGGCACATAGTCGAAGCCGAGGACGGAGACATCGGTCTCACCGCCCATGGCGATCAACGGGTCCATGCCGCCCGAGGCGGCGGTCGAGACCCGGATACGGGCAGCGTCGGGGGCCACGCGGGTACCACGGCCACGCTCGCGCACCACGACGCCGTCGGCCGCCAACTCATCCAACGCGCGCTTGGCGGTGATGCGCGAGACACGATAACACTCGGCCACATCCTGCTCGCCCGGCACCAAGCCATCGGCGCCAAAGTCGCCGTCGGCGATGCGCTGTCGAAGAATAAGATAGATTTGGTGATAGAGCGGTGTGCGAAACCGGCTCCGCGCGCCACCGACCGATATCTCGGGGTCGGCCATACGCTCCGCGCGCCACGCACCCCCGAGGGCCTCGACCGTTCTCGCTCTCCCCACCATGAATGATATAATGATATATGTTTTGAAGAAGGCAAGCGCCTTGCGTCCGCACCTGTCACCGCCCTTGCCCGGTGGCCGGGGGTTCGGCTAAGACGTGCGCTCGCTGTGGCGCGGCCCCGTGGCAGAGTGGTTATGCAGAGGACTGCAAATCCTTGTACATCGGTTCGATTCCGGTCGGGGCCTCCAACAGCGCGCCATGCTAGGTGACACGACGGCGCCGTGCTGGCACATTGCGGTTGCGCGACGCCGGGCCTCGGCGGTATAGAGGCCACCGCTCCTGATCCCGGGTAGCTCAGCGGTAGAGCAAGCGGCTGTTAACCGCTTGGCCGGGGGTTCGAATCCCTCCCCGGGAGCCAATTCGCCCGTATTCGGGCCTCAGTCCCTGACAAGTCAACAGCTTACTGAGGTCCGGGTTCGCGGCCCCTTGGCCCAGATGAATCCATTCGGCATTCATTAATTCTTAAGCATTTTATATTAATTATAGGCCAAAGGACGTTCGCGCCGTCGAGTCCCGTCCGATTTCTCTCTGGTCGAAAGTTTCCAATGGTTGATCTTGCCCGGCTTGCGACCAAAACTGAAAACACCCTCGACCACATCGCACATCCCATTCACACCGCGTTTCTTGAGTGCTGGTCCAGCTTTGGCGAGCACCAACGAATGCCGGCCCGTCACAAGCTCGATGCCTGCGCGATGGGACCGCGGGGCATTCTTCCCTGTATCTGGATGGCCGACCGATCGGATGGCGGGTTCGTATATCGGCTGGCAGGGGCCGAGATCGCCGACGCCTGGAAAAACGATCGCCTGGTCGGCAAATCGCTCGTGGAATTGATCGAGCAACCCGCCCTATCTTTCGTGCTCGGCAATTGGAACCGCGTGCTGAACGAGCAAGTCATACTGCACACCCGTGGACAGATTTATACCGCGCTCGGCCGTTATCGGGTGGGCGAGCGGATCGTGCTGCCCTTGGCACCGGACGACAACGGCGTCGAGACGGTGGTCGGCGTGACCATCTACGGTGCCGAGCAGAAAACGGCCACGGACAGCCAACATGACCCGTCCCTGCGGATTGATGTAATGGCCGAAACGCCCGTCGACATGATCTGGAAAACATACGGCGGTCGTGTCCCTTGGCGTGGTGTAGCTGACGGCTGATGGCCGCGCTCTCCGGCAAGGCCGGGATGATCAGCGCGCCACGGCGGGCAGGCTGATGAGGGGATCGTCGCTGATCCGGCCGATGGTTTCCAGCGTCATG
>JABMNR010000040.1 GCA_013203465.1 Alphaproteobacteria bacterium | reverse complement strand
CCAGGAGATCGGCCGCAGCGTGCAGGAGGCGGCGACCGGCACCCAGGAGGTGTCGGCCAACATCGTCGCGGTCAACACCGGCGCCCAGGAGACCGGCGCCGCCGCGACCCAGGTGCGGGCGGCGAGCGGCGAGGTCGCGGGCCAGACCGAAAGCCTCAACCGGGTGATCGCCGACTTCCTGAAGAACGTCCGGGCCGCCTAAACCGCTCCGGATAGAACCGACCTACAGGAAAAGAAGCCGCGGCCAGCCCCGCGGCTTCTTTCTTGGCTATTGCTCCGGCTTCATCGCCGCCGCCACCTCTTCCAGCCAAGCGATGAACGCCGCCACGATCGGCCGCTCCCGGTTTTCCGGCGGACAGACGATGTAATAGCTATAGGGCGACGGGACCTCCAACGCGAACGGCTTGACCAGGAGGCCGGATGCCAGCGCGTCATGGGCCAGCACGGTGGAGTCCAGGGCGACGCCCTGACCGGCCATCGCCGCTTGCTGCGCGAATAGCGAAATATTGAAATGCACCCCGCTGTCGGGATCGACGGCCTCGACAGCGTCAGCCGCCGCAAGCCAGTCGCTCCATGTCGGCCACTCCACCCTGTGTCCCATCACCGTCACATGCAAGAGCGTGTGGCGTCTCAGATCATCGGGGTCGCGCAACGGCGGGTCGCCGTCCAAAAGCTGGGGTGCGCAGACCGGAAAATAGGTCTCCTCGAACAACCGCTTCTCGAACAAGCCAGCATAACCGCCCCGCCCGTAGCGTATCGCCAGGTCGACGCCATCACGGGCAAAATCCGTCAGGCCCCACTGATTGTCGATCCGCACGGTGACGCCGGGATGGCGCCCTCGAAAATCGTCGAGGCGCGGAATCAGCCAGGACGACACCAGGGATGATGCCGCCGCCACCGCGACCACGGCAGGCAAGCACGGCTGACGTAGCCGCCGGTTGGCCTCCGACAGCGCGTCGAACGCCCGCCGGAGATGCGGCAGGCCGTCCAAGGCGGCCTCGGTTGGCGCCACGCCGGCACCCGTCTTGCGCAGCAAGGGCCAGCCAAGCTCCTCCTCCAGCGCCCGAATTTGATGGCGCACGGCGCTGGGCGTCACGTGCAACTCGCGGGCGGCGGCGGTGAGACTGCCGAGCCGGGCGGCGGCCTCCAGCGCCCGCAATGCATTCAACGACGGTAACCGCATCTTACTCTTTATATTTTCTCAACATAACGCGCACGAAAACTCGATGGCGCATTGCATGAATAAACCCAAAATACGGCCAGTGAAAAGAGACAAGGCGCCTCACGGCGTGGCTCTTTCCTCAACATTGATCGCAGATTTTCTCAATGGAGATTGCCATGCATACCGACACGCTCTCCCTCCGTATCGCCCACTGGTTCGGCATCACATCCAAGCCGAACCCGCTGCCATCGATACAAACCCCACGCTTACCCAAGGCCCCTGACCTGGACAGCCCGGCGATCGAGGCGGAAACCGCCTTGCTGCTGCGGGACCGCGGCTGGAAGCCGTGAGCCGGCCCTCGCAAGAAGGGTACAGCCGCAGCGCTTCCAACTCGGCATGACTGACACCTCCGGACGCGCGTTGTGATCGGTACGCGCGCGGTGGTAGGACTCCGGCAACGCACCGTCACGTTCCGGAGTCGACCATGGCCATCACCTTCTACGACCTTTGCGGCAAGAACCAAAAGCGCTTCAGCCCATTCGGCTGGCGTACCCGGATGGCCCTGGCCCACAAGGGCTTGGACTACAGCCTGGAGCTGGTGAAGTTCACCGAGAAGCAAAAGCTCGAATTTTCCGGCCAGTCGTTGGTCCCGGTGATCAAGGACGGCGAGACCGTGGTGAACGACAGCTGGGCGATCGCCGAATATCTGGAGGATACCTATCCCGACCGGCCGTCGCTGTTCGGCTCGACCGAAGGCCGGGGCATGGCCAAGGTGATCGACAACTTCGTCACCCGGACGATCCAGCCGATGATCCCGTCGCTGATCATCGCCGATCTGGCGGCGAACGTGGATTCTGGCTGCCTTGAATATTTCGTGTCCAGCCGCGAGAAACGGTTCGGCAAACCGCTCACCGAGGTGCAGGCCGGGCGCGAGGGCCGGGTCGAGGCTGCGCTGAAGGCGATGGAGCCGATCCGCGCGGTGATCAAGGACCAGCCCTTCATCGGCGGCGAGACCCCGACCTACGCCGATTTCCCGTTGTTCGCCGTGCTGCAGTGGGCCCGCTGCGGCAGCCCGTTCCAGATCGTCCCCGCCGACGACCCGATCCACGCCTGGTTCGACCGGCTGCTCGATGCCTATCACGGCGTCGGCCGGTCCGAACCGGCGGCGGCGTGAGGGTGCGGCGATGACCCTCACCATGCCCACGCCAAGGCTCGGCGCACTCGATCCGGCGGCTTTCTCGGACGAACAGAAGACCATTCACGACGCCATCCTCGCCGGCCCGCGCGGCCGGGTCGAAGGCCCGTTGAAGGTCTGGATGCGTAGCGCCGGTTTGGCCGACAACGCCCAAAGGCTCGGTGCGTTCTGTCGCTTCGGCTCCAGTTTGGAACCGCGTTTGTCCGAGTTGGCGATCCTGGTCACCGGCCGGGTTTGGACCGCGCAGTTCGAGTGGTCGGTGCACAAGCCGATCGCGCTGAAGGCCGGGCTGTCCGAGGCGGTGGTGGAGGCGATTCGTTCACGCCAAACCCCGCCCTTCGAGCGTGATGACGAGCGGGTGGTGCATGATTTCGCCCAAGCCCTGCACCGCGACCATCGGGTACCCGACGCGCTCTACGCCGAAGCGGTCGCGATCCTGGGCGAGACGGCGGTGGTGGAGTTGGTCGGCATCCTCGGCTACTACACGCTGATCTCGATGACCATCAACGCCTTCAACGTGCCGCTTGAAGGCGACCAAGTTCCCGAGCTGGAATAGACCCCGTCACACGAAGGAGCCCCGCCATGCTCGCCGCCGAGCTGTCCGCCATCGGTCCCGCCCATGAGGTCGTCCACGCCATCGAGGTCCCGGAACCGGGCGCGCCGGCGCCGGGACGGGTGATCGTGCGGATGGCCGCGTGCTCGATCAACCCAGCCGATCTGCTGCTGATCGAGGGGCGCTACGCCACTTTGCCCGAGGTACCGAGCCGGCTGGGCATCGAGGGCGTGGGCACGGTCGAGGCGGTGGGCGACGGGGTCAGCCACCTCGCGCCCGGTGACACGGTTCTCAGCCTCGGACGGGCCAACTGGGCGCACCGGATCGACGCCGGCGCGCAGGAGGTGGTGAAGCTGCCCGCCGGGGTCGATATCGAGCAGGCGGCCATGCTGAAGGTCAACGGCGCCACCGCGTGGCGCATGTTGACGGACTACGTGACGTTGACCGCCGGCGATTGGGTGATCCAGGACGCCGCTAACTCCGGTGTCGGCATCAACCTGATCCGGTTGGCCGCCGCCAAGGGCATCCGGTCAGTCAACGTGGTTCGTCGTCCCGAGTTGATCGAGCCCCTCATGGACCAAGGCGCGGACGTGGTGATCGTCGATGGCGAGGATTTGCCGGAGCGGGTGCATGACGCCACCGGCAACGCCGACATCAAGCTGGCGATCGACGCGGTGTCCGGCCCGATCGTGGCCCGGCTCGCCGACTGTCTTGGCGAGGGTGGGATCGTCGTGAACTACGGCCTGCTGTCGGGACGCAATTGCGAGTTGACGTCCGAGCAGGTGGTGTTCAAGGGCGTCATTCTGACAGGCTTTTGGCTCGCCAAGGTCATGCGTGGCATGACCTACGACGACATCGCCGCGATGTACGACGCCCTGGCGGCACGGATTCTGGACGGCACGATCGCGGTGCCGGTGGAGGCTCGCTATCCGCTCTCGGACATTCAGGAGGCGCTGCGCCACGCCGGTACTTACGGACGGGGCGGCAAGATCCTGCTACGGCCGGACGCTGGCTGAGGTTTCACAAAACCGTAAGATTCTCGTCACGCATCTGCCGTCCATTTCCACGATCATCGAACCATGAGAATGGAAAACGCTGTCTCGGCGTTGGCCGCGTTGGCGCAACCAACCCGGCTCGGTGCCTTTCGTTTTCTGGCTGAAGCCGGTCCATCCGGCCTGGCGGCGGGCCTGATCGCCACAACGCGATACCAGAGGACGTGGGATGAGCGCGGCGCCGGCCGAAAAACCCTACAACGTGCTGTTCCTGTGCACTGGCAATTCGGCACGCAGTATCCTGGCCTAATGCATTCTAGCGCGGGATGGCCTGGGCCGGTTCAACGCGTACAGCGCCGGCAGCTTTCCGAAAGGGAAGGTGCATCCCTACGCGCTCGATCTGTTGAGGTTACAGAATTACCCCATGGATCATCTGCGTTCGAAGAGCTGGGACGAGTTCACCACCCCGGACGCACCAGTAATGGATTTCGTCTTCACGGTGTGCGACGACGCCGCGAACGAAGTCTGCCCGATTTGGCCAGGCCAGCCGTGTCGGCGCATTGGGGCATACCCGACCCGGCTGCGGTCGACGGGCCGGAAGTGGTCAAGCGGCAGGCCTTCGCCGACACGCTTCGTATGCTGACCACCCGCATCGGTATCTTCGTGAACTTGCCGTCGCGCAGTCTCGGCAGGCTTACCCTACAGAAGCGCCTGGACGCGATTGGCCGGGACAGCTAACTCAAGATTCCAGCCCTTAACTTTTAGAGCAACTACGATGGATGACTTCAACCGCGCCCGACGGCTGGCGGCCGAGCTGATCGGCACCGCGTTCCTGCTCGCCACCGTCGTCGGCTCCGGCATCATGGCCGAACGTCTGGCGGACGGAAACCTGGCCCTCGCGCTGCTTGGCAACACCATCGCCACCGGCGCCATCCTGGCCGTTCTGATCCTGGTCTTCGGGCCGATCTCCGGCGCTCATTTCAACCCGGCGGTAACGTTGGCGTTTCGCTTGCGCGGCCAGATCGGCTGGGACGAGGCGATGGCGTTCGTCGGCGCTCAGGTGGTAGGAGGCCTGATCGGCACGGTGATCGCCCATGTCATGTTCGAGGTCCCGATGCTGACGCCATCAACCAACATCCGCACGGGATTGG
Source organism: Alphaproteobacteria bacterium (assembly GCA_013203465.1). Classification (GTDB taxonomy): domain Bacteria; phylum Pseudomonadota; class Alphaproteobacteria; order Thalassobaculales; family Thalassobaculaceae; genus JABMNR01. The sequence goes on along the minus strand of JABMNR010000040.1, from coordinate 19,131 downwards.
GCCAGTGGGTCGCCGAAGCGGTCGCCACCTTCGGGTTGGTGGCGACCATCCTGGGCTGCATCCGGTTTCGTGCCGAGGCGGTACCGTTCGCCGTCGGCCTCTACATCACGGCGGGCTATTGGTTCACCGCCTCGACCTCGTTCGCCAACCCGGCGGTGACCATAGCGCGCACCCTGACCGACAGCTTTTCCGGCATCCGCCCGATCGACGCGCCAGGCTTCATCCTGGCGCAGTTCGCGGGTGCCATCCTGGCGGTGCTGGTGTTCGGATGGTTGTTGCGTGAACCGCCGCTCGAAAAATAGCACCACGCGTTAACCTTGCGTTTAGGTCTCAAGGCATAAAATTTCGTGTGCCGAGAAGATCCGATGCACACCCGAGAAGACCGAGGCCCCGCTCACCGGACCCCCACGCGCCCTCGCGCGCCGGTGCGTGGGGCTCTTTTTTGCCCTCGGCATCGTGTGCACCGGTCTTGGCATCACCGGTCTTGGCATCATCGGCGTGGATCTACTTGGCCCGTCCTGAGCTTTTTAGGCGCGATACCCGTTCCCGCTCTGGTTCTGTCGGCTCGCTTCAGCTACATCGATCGCATCCAACCGACCGGAGATGTCCGATGTTCGCCAAATCCATCAAAATACCGTTGTTCGCGACCCCGGTCTGGGGGTTCGATCTGCCGGAGGACGATGCCCGCGCGATCAACGCCGGCTTGTTGAGCATGCTGGATGCATGGTTCACGCCCCGTCCTGAACTCCGACCCGGCGAGACGTGGCAGACCACCCACGACCTGCATGAGCAGAACGAATTCGCGCCGCTCTATCCGTTCGTCGATCAGGCGATCCAAATGAGCATCGAGGGACTCGGCCTCGACGACAAGAACTACGTGATTACCGGCTGTTGGGCCAACATCAATCCACCCGGCGGTTTCCATCCGCCGCATACGCACCCCAACAACCTGATCTCCGGCGTCTACTATATGCAGACCCCGGTTTCCGCCGACGAGATCATCTTCCATGACCCCCGACCGCAGGCCCATGTCATTCACCCAGTGCTGACCCAGCCGGTACCGGAGGTGCAGACCACGATCGGCGTCGAGGCCAAGCCGGGGCGGATGCTGGTGTTCCCATCCTGGCTGCGCCACAGTGTCAAGCCGAACTACACCAACGACGAACGCGCCAGCCTGTCGTTCAACGTCATGCTGACCGACTACGTCAACAAGCACTCAATGCCGCAATGGAGCGGATTCCGCCGCGACGGCAAACGCGCCTGATCAAGCAGCCCACAGCGACCGCCATGCGCCGCCCGCGCCGTAAGCCCAGCCCGACACCAATGCGGAAGGGACATGTCCCCGCCAACGCCGCCCCGATCGAGTTGACGATTGAGAGCGTCGGCGGACACGGCGACGGCGTGGGGCACGCGCCGGTAAAGATCGGGTGGGAAGAACGCGAACGACCGATCTACGTGCCGTTCACCCTGCCCGGCGAGCGTGTGCGCGTGCAACCCGAGGCTGATCTCGGGACCGGCGTCGCCGCCCAGCCGGTCGAGCTGATCGATATCTCAGCCGACCGGATCGATCCCGTCTGTCCGCATTTCATCAGCTGCGGCGGCTGCGCGTTGCAGCATTGGGCCGACACGCCCTATGCCACCTGGAAAGTCGACCTGATCCGCCATCACCTCCACCGGGTAAAGATCGAGATCACGCCCGAACCGCTGGTGCGATCGGCGCCGGGGAGCCGGCGACGCACCGATCTCGCCGCCCGGCGCCTGAAGGGGCGCACTGTGTTCGGGTTTCATCAGCGTGGCGCGGTATTGATCGAGGATATTCACACCTGTCCGGTGCTCGACCCCATCCTCGAAGCGCGTATCCCAGCCTTTCGCGCGGCGCTGAACGACCAGCTCGGCGAAGGCGCCTCGGCCGAGGTGCGGCTCAACCTACTCGACACCGGGATCGATGCCCTGCTGGTGCTGCCGGTCGAGCCGGACCGCGCCGGGCGCGAGGCTTGGGCCGCCTTCGCCGAGGAACAGGATCTGGCCCGCCTGTCATTCCGGTTGCTCCGTGAAGCCGACGGCATGGCCGAGCCGCTGGCCGCGCGGCGCGATGCCGTCATTCATCTCGGTGGGGTCGCCGTGACCCCGCCACCCGGCGGCTTTCTCCAGGCGACCACCGCCGGCGAGACGGCGATCCAACAGGTCGTGCTGGACGCCGCCGAGGGCACGCGCCGACGGCTCGATCTGTTCGCCGGGATCGGTACCCTGGCGTTGCCCATGGTCGCGGGAGGGCCGGTGCTCGCGATCGATGGCGATCCTTCCTCGGTCACCGCCCTGCGCGCCGCCGCCAACGCCGCAGGGCTCGGCGACCGTCTCCGCACGGAGATCCGTGATCTGTTCGAACGTCCGCTGGAAGGCGAGGAGCTAGTCGGGATCGACGTGGCGGTGTTCGACCCGCCGCGCGCCGGCGCCAAGGCTCAGGTCGAGGCGTTGGCCGCAAGTCCGGTGCCGGTGGTCGTCGGCGTGTCGTGCAACCCCGCCACGTTCGCCCGCGACGCGCGGCGGCTCATCGACGGCGGCTACCGCCTCGATCGGCTGGTGCCGATTGATCAATTCCTCTGGTCGCCCCACATCGAGTTGGCAGCCGTCTTCCGGCGCTAAATATCACCGATCAAGGGGCGCGACATGGCCGATTTCCGAGTCGAGACGGATACTCTGGGGGCCATCGATGTCCCGGCGGACCGGTATTGGGGGGCGCAAACCCAACGCAGCCGCGTGAATTTCCCAATCGGCGATCCCGATCGCGGCGAGCGCATGCCGATCGCGCTGATCCATGCCTTCGCTGTGCAGAAGCAAGCCGCCGCCCGCGCCAACAAACGGCTCGGCACGCTGGAACCCACGCTGGCCGACGCCATCGACACCGCCGCCGCCGCCGTCGCGGCGGGCCAATACGACGACGAGTTCCCGCTGGTGGTCTGGCAGACCGGCTCGGGCACGCAGACCAACATGAACCTGAACGAGGTGATCGCCGCGCTGGCCAACGAACGGCTCGGCGGCAAACGGGGCGACAAAGCGCCAATCCACCCGAACGACCACGTCAATCTCGGCCAGTCCTCGAACGACAGCTTCCCGACGGCGATGCATGTGGCCGCCGTGCAGCAGACCCATGCGCGGCTGCTGCCCGGCTTGCGGCGCCTGGAGGCAGCCCTCACCGGCAAGGCGGCGGCCTTCGCCGATGTCATAAAAATCGGCCGCACCCACCTGCAGGACGCCACTCCGCTCACCCTCGGCGACGCGGTGGGCGCCTGGGCCCATCAGGTGACCACCGGGATCGCGCGGGTCGAGGCGACATTGCCACGCCTGCATCAAGTCGCCCAAGGCGGCACCGCCGTCGGCACCGGGGTTAACGCGCCCGCCGGGTTCGCCAAGGCCTTCGCTGAGGAGCTGGCGGCGCTGACCGGCCAGCCGTTCGAGCCGACGCCGAACACCTTCGAGGCGCTGGCCGCGCATGACACCCTCGTCGAGGTCTCCGGCGCGCTGAACACCGTGGCCGTCTCGCTGATGAAGGTGGCGAACGACATCCGCCTGCTCGGCTCCGGCCCGCGCTGTGGGCTGGGTGAGTTGATCCTGCCGGCGAACGAGCCGGGGTCCTCGATCATGCCCGGTAAGATCAACCCGACTCAGGTCGAGGCCCTGACCCAGGTGTGCGCGCGGGTGATCGGCAACCACACCACGATCACCGTGGCCGGCGCGTCGGGCCATCTGGAACTGAACGTCTTCAAGCCGGTGATGATCGACGCGCTGTTGCAGTCGATCCGCCTGTTGGGTGACGTCGCCGCCAGTTTCGCCGAGCGCTGCGTCGAAGGACTGGAGGCCGACCGCGATCGGATCGACACGTTGATGCGTGAGAGCCTGATGCTGGTCACCGCGCTGGCACCGCATATCGGCTACGACGCCGCCGCCAAGATCGCCAAGACGGCACACGCCGACGGCACGACGCTCAAGCAAGCGGCGCTCGCCCTTGGCCTGGTCTCGGAGGCCGATTTCGATCGCTGGGTCCGTCCCGAGGCGATGCTGAGCCCGGACCGATGACGGGGAGCGGCACGCGCCCGCGCAAACGCTCGGTGGTCATCGACGGCCACGCCACCAGCATTTCAATGGAAGAGGCGTTCTGGGCTCGGCTGATCCGATCGGCCAACGCGCGGGGTGTGTCGGTGAACGCCCTGGTTGCCGACATCGACCGCGAGCGGATCGCCACCCCCGATGCCGCGCCCAATTTGTCGAGCGCGCTGCGGGTTTGGGTGTTGGAGCAATCAGCGGCCGGTCATGAGGGTCACGCGGATTGGCGGACGTTTGAACGGTTTTCCTTCGGCGACGGCCCCGCCCTGGCCGACGAGCTGGCCGAGCTGGTGCTGGCCGGCACCAAGACCGCGACCTGCTGGCCGGTATCGGAAGGGCCGCGGACCGAGGTGGGCAAGCATATGGTGGTCCTGGATGGGCGCGCCGACCCGGTGGCGGTGATCGAGACCGTCGAGCTGACCCAACGGCGCTTCATCGAGGTCGGTGCCGATTTCGCCCATGACGAGGGTGAAGGCGACCGGAGCTTGGTGTCCTGGCGCGTGGATCACGAACGCTACTTCACCCGCAACGGCGGATTCTCACCCGATATGCGGCTCTACTGCGAGCGGTTCCGCCTCGTTCGCCGGCTCGTGCCGTGATCACCTCAACCGCCTATTTCTTCAGCAACCCCTTCAGCAAGCCCTTGCCGATATCCTCAAGCTTTGGGGCGGCAGGCTGTGACGCACCGTCGCCCGAGGGGGCGGTGGTTCCCCCGCCGCTTTGGCCATTCCCCAGCAGCTTGTCCAGGGTGCCGCTCTTGTCGAGCTGCTTGAGCGTGCGGGTGCCGACCTGCTGCAGCACATAGGCCTGCATGTCGTTGATGTCGAAAATCTGCCGCGGGTTGTCGATCGAGCCGGTGATCCGAATGCCGACCGGCGGCGCGTTCGGATGCTCGCTCAGCCGGAACTTCGCGTTCACGTCCATCTGTCGCGGCGGCAGATCAACCACCGCGGTGGCGTCACCCGCGCCGGCATCAGCGTCGAGCTTGATGTCGTTGGAGCGCAAGACGCCCTTGGTCACCGTATAGGAGCCCGCCAGGGAGCGGAACGTAGTCTCGCCGCCACCGAGAGAGCGTTCCGCCAGTTGCAGGAACGCGCTGGCGTCATTCAGTTGCTTGAGTTGATCGGAGAACATCCGCAGATTGAACCCCTCGACGGCGCCGTCCCGCACATTGAACGAGCCGGCGCCGCCCAGGTTCGAGACCATGGCAAGCTCCGAATCACCGCGTGTCTGAAGGTCGGTATCATAGGTCATGATGCCGCGTACCTTGCCGGTATCGGCGGCGGTCTGTGCCGCCTGCCGCACATCGGCGTCACGCACCTTGACCACCAGAGCCGCCGTCGGTGTCGGCCGATCGGCCACGTGACCGGTCATCTCGAAAGTACCGCCGAACATTCCGCCGGCCAACTTGGACAGCGTCAACATGCCGTCCTTGAGCGTCGCGGCCAATCGGGCGTTGTCCACGATGTAGGCGCCATAGACGATGGCCTCGAACGACGCGGTCAGATCGGCGTCCAGCGCCGACAAACCAGAGAAATCGATCCGATCGCGTGACCACTCCCGATTGGTGGCCGGCACCGGTGCCACCGGCGCCGCGCCCGCCGGCTTCGGCGCCTCGGGCGGCAGCCACGGATCAACCTCGACCCGTCCCGCCGTCAAGGCGAGCGTGAGTGCCGGTCGTGCGCCGCGCGAGTCCACCGCGCCATCACCCGTCGCCCGCAGGGCGCCGGCCATTAGTTCGGTCTCGAACAGGCGCAGATTGTCCACCGGTCCCTGGAAGCGCGTGCGCAGCGTCAAGCCACCAAGCGCCTTGCCGGCGGGTTTATAGCCGGGTGCCGCGATCCGGATCGCCCGCACCACGTCCGGGTGGGAAATCTCGATCGCCATATCGACATCCGGCACCGGCGCCAATACATCGGCGTTGCCGATCAGCCCGATCGATCCACCGGCCACGGTGATGCTCAACTGGTTCGAATAGCGTCCATCGTCGCGCGTGCCGAGCGTCCCCGAGCCTTCGATCGCACCCAGTGCGCCAACCCCGTCCAATGCTCCAGGCGCGAACAGCCCGGCGAGCTGCTTGGCGTCCGGATGCGACAGGCTGTAGGCGAGGTCGAGGCGTGGCGGCGCGGTCAACGGCTTGGCTGTTCCCTTGATCCCGAACCGCCCACCGGCCAGCGCCAGAGCGACGTCGACCTTGACGTCTTCCATGTCACCGGTGGCGGTTCCGGTTAGCTGGACCTTGCCTAGTTGCTTGGCCGAGATCGGCACATCCGCCGACAGCAGCCGGGCGAACCGCTCGACCGAGGTAACGGCAACATCGAAACTGAGATCGACCGAGGGCTTGGTCGCGGCATCACGCAGGGAGCCGGATACCGTCGCGCGCGCGCCGCCGAAATCGGCGGCCCCGACATCGCGCAGGGTCAACGTGCCATTCTGCAACAAGACATCCAACCGCGCGTCGCGGATCGGAATGCCCGTGACCGTCGCCTCGCCGACCTTGACGTTGACGTTGGCGTCGAACGCGATCAGTGGCGCCAACGGATTATTCGAGCCGGCCGTGCCCGTGGCAGGCGATGCGGTCTTTCCGCCAGCAGCCGCTGTGTCATCAGCTCCGGCCGGCAGATAGGCGTCGACGTTGATTTGATCAACCACAAGACTCAGCCCGAAGGCCGGCCGCTCCCGACGCAGCGCCAACGTCAGTCCGCCCTGAGCCCGGGTGGCGTCGAGTTCCATGATCCAATCGGTGATCTGGATTTGCTCCGCTGTTGCGTCGATGGCGGCGGTCAGCGACGCCTTGCGCAGCCGATCGGCCGCAATCCCGTTCAGGTCGACCTTCAACCAGTCGAGGGTGCCGCGCAGATTGTCCGACACCGCCTCGACCCGGCCGGTAAACCGTGCGCCGAGCTCCTCGTTGAGCGCGGTACCGGTCGCCGTGATCTGGGTTCCGCCGGGTAATTGCGCGGTCGCCAATTTCAGGCCAAGCGCACCATCGACCAGATCGGCGTCGAGACGGACCGTGCGTACCGAAGCGCCGAACACCTGCACCGCGTCGATCGCGAACTCGACCGACCCGGCGATCCCGGTCGGCAGCGTGAAGGCCGGGGCCGTCACCGCCGCCGACGAAGGCTGGCCCGTGGTCGACGGCGCGCCGGTCGCTCCAGCGTCCGCGGTGACACCGGCTGGTAGTAGCGCATCCAGGTCGAGCCGGTTGCCCTGCAAGCGCACATCGACCGTCGGTGTTTCGGCGAGCGCCACCGCCACACCACCCTGCAAGCGCGAGTCACCAAGCGTCAGCACAAGATCGTCCAGGGTCACCGCCTCGGCCGACCCGGCGATCTTGGCCGTCATCGCCAAGGCATGACTCAATCCACCAGGCAGCGCGGGACGGGTATCGGAGAACGCACCCATCACAGATCCCGCCGCCTTGCCCGCATCCGGGGCTTGCAGCGCGAGGTCACCCTTGAAACCGGGCCCGGCGTCTAAATCCAGCGCCCCCGACAGGATCGCCGTCCCAGCGCCACCGTCCAGCCCGAGGCTCAGCGTGAGCGCGGTAGGACGGCCGGAATCCAGCGCGCCGACCGACCCCGTGACCGTCACCGGCAACCCGGAATAGCTGAGCGCGGCCTTCACCTCGAACGGCCCCTTCAGGCTGCCGGCCGAGATCTCGGCGTTCAACCCTTCGATCCGGTGTTCGGTACCGCTGCTGGCGTCGCGATAGATCAGGGTGCCGTTCTCGATGATGGCGGCGTCGAGCGCGATCGCCGGCCCGGCCCCGGTCGACGCCCCAGCGTCCGTGCTTGCGGTCGTTTGATCCGAAGCCGCGGTCGCCAACTCCCAGTTGGCCCGACCATCGGCCAGTCGTTCCAGAACGATGGTCGGCTCGACCAGGGTCACCGATGTCACCCGGATGTCGCCGGAAATCAACGGGCCGAGGGCGACATTGACCCGCAAAGCCGCCAGCCGCGCCATCGGCTCGGGCGCCCCGCCAGTAATGTTGGACAGCGCAACGCCCTGCACCGACAGCGAGGGTGACGGCAGGATCGCCAGGCTCAGGTCACCGCCGATCGTCAAGTCCCGGCCGGTGGCGTCCTTGACCGCCGCCTGGATTTCCGGCTTGTAGCCGTTCCAGTCGATGAAGCTTGGCACCACCAGGATGGCGGCCACCAGAACGACAACGGCAGCGGCGAGACCAATCAGCAGTTTGCGCACGGGTATCCTCCAGTAACGATCGCCCCATATCCCGGGGCCGCGCCGTTATAAGGCTTTACGGTCAGGCACGCATCCGTTCGTTGTCTCCGGATCAACCCGCTCAGAGAATGCGGCACGCCTCGTCGAAGACGAAACGCGGAGAGCGTTGGAAGATCGAGCTCGGATCGCCGTAGCCGAGGTTGCACAGAAAATTCGACTTGGTCGCGGTGCCGGCGAAGAACTCGGCGTCCACCTTGGCGCTGTCGAACCCGGACATCGGTCCGGTGTCGAGACCAAGAGCCCGCGCCGCCATGATCAGATACGCGCCCTGGAGCGTGCCATTGCGAAACGCCGCCGTCTCGGCATTGGCGGGATTGTCCTTGAACGGGCCACTCATGTCGCGGAGCGGGAACAGCTTCGGAAAATGATGCCAGAACTCGACATCGTAACCGATGATCACGCACACGGGTGCGGCCATGGTCTTGTCGACATTGCCCGGCGACAGCGCCGGTTTCAGGCGCGCCTTGGCCTCGGCGCTCTTCACGAAAACCAGCCGGGCCGGCGACATGTTGGCGCTGGTCGGCGCCATCTTCATCACGTCGAACAGCGCGGTGAGCAAGCTGTCCGGCACGTCCTTGCCGAGCCAGCCGTTGAAGGTTCGGGCCTCCCGGAACAGCAGGTCGATCCCGTCGTCGTCCAAGGTCTGGATGCGGGTCTTCAGATCGGCGGCGGCCTTCTGGGCGGCGGCGACGGCGGCGTCGGTCATCAAACGGGCTCCTCGATGGGGAAAACGGCGGCCCGGCACGGCATGCCACCAACGGACCGCCGCAACAGGCTGGTTGAGATGGCGAAGATATGGTTGCTTATTGGGCCGCGTAAAGCCCGTCGCTTGACGTGTCGACCAATCGAGCCGCCGCCATGACCGCCATCCGCCACCCGTTTCGTCGTACAGATACGGATCACCCCGCCGTTCCTGAGCACGAAGCCGCCTTGATGGGTGCCACGACAACCGGCATCGAGTGACCGGGTGGACGCGCTCACGCTCCCGCTTCCAGATGGCATCGATCCACTCGTAGCCCTTGGCCTGATCGGGCTTAGTTTCCTGACGTCCTTGCTCACCGCGTGCCTGGGTCTGGGCGGCGGGCTGCTGATGGTCGCCGCGATGGCCAGCGTGGTACCGCCGGCCGCCTTGATCCCGGTTCACGGCGTGGTCCAACTCGGCTCCAACCTCGGCCGGGCGGTGCTGTTCCGGAGCCATGTGCGGCGGGGCATCGTCGGGTGGTTCGTTCTCGGCGCGCTCATCGGCGTCACCCTCGGCGCGGCGGTGGCCGTACAGTTGCCGCGCGGCTTGCTGCTGGCGGCGGTCGGGGTGTTCGTGCTGGTCTCGACCTGGGCGCCGAAAGTGAAAGCTTGGCCGGTACCGGAGAAGGGATTTTCGTTCATCGGGCTGGTCACCGCGTTCATCACCATGTTCGTCGGCGCCACCGGGCCGTTTCTGGCGCCGTTCCTGAGCGCCGAACGCCTGGGCGATCGGCGGACGACGCTGGGTACCTTCGCCGCCTGCATGACCCTCAAGCACGGCCTCAAGGTTGCCGCCTTCGCCGCTGTCGGGTTCGCCTACCTGCCCTGGTTGCCGCTGGCGGCGGCGATGATCGTGACCGGTTTTCTCGGCACCTTGGCCGGGCGAGCGATCGTGGTCCGCGTGCCCGAGGCGGCATTCCGCGCCGGCTTCAAACTATTACTGACAGCGCTGGCGATCCGATTGCTGTGGCAGGCGCTCAGCGCGTGAGCGAGCCTGCCGGACCTTCGCCGTCGAACGACACTTGCTCCAAGCTCGTCGCTTGACTAACGAAGGGGTCGGCGCCCGTCGACCCGATGATGGCCGCGCCCGAACAACCCCGTGCCGCTCGGAAGGACGTGACATGAGTGCCAACACCGCTTTTCGCATCTCCGTGTTTCCCGGCGACGGCATCGGCCCGGAAGTCACCCATCCGACCGTCGAGATTCTGCGGGCCGTGCAAAAACGCCTAGGCGGGTTCGATCTGCGGTTCGAGGAAGAAGCGGCGGGGGCCGCGCACTACGCCGAGACCGGTACCGCCCTGCCCGACGCGGCGATGAAGCGCGCCTCCGAAGCAGACGCCATCCTGCTCGGCGCCATGGGTATGCCCAGCATCCGCTACCCGGATGGCCGGGAGATCGCGCCACAGTTGGAGATGCGCGAGCAGTTCGAGCTGTTCGCCGGCATCCGGCCGGTGAAAACCCGACCCGGCGCGCCGGTGCCCCTGGCCGACCCGCGCGCCGCCAACCTCGACTTCATCTTGATCCGCGAAAGCACCGAGGGTTTGTTCGCCGGCCGCGGCAAGACCGTCTTCGATGGCCCGGCCGACCGGCCCGAGGCCGCGCACGACACCATGACATTGACGCGCAAAGGCTCGGAACGGCTGTTCGACTTCGCGTATAAACTGGCCGCGCGGCGGCGCGAACAAGGTCACCCGGGCGAGCTGACCTGTATCGACAAGGCCAACGTGATCGGCGGCTTCTACTGGTTCCGTCAGATGTTCGACGCGATGGCCGCCGACCACCCGACGGTGACGGCCAACCATATGTACGTCGACGCCTGCGCGCTCAACATGGTGCGGCAGCCCTGGAAATTCGACGTGATGGTGACCGAGAACATGTTCGGCGACATCCTGTCCGATCTCGGGGCGGGGTTGATGGGTGGGCTCGGCATGGCGCCATCGGCCGACATCGGCGAGCGGCAAGCGGTGTTCCAGCCCTGCCACGGCAGCGCCCCCGACATCATGGGCCAGGGCCTGGCAAATCCGACCGCCACCTTCCTGTCGGCGGCGATGATGCTGGAGTGGCTGGGTGAGCAGCACGGGGTGCCCGACTGCGCGCGGGCCGGACGGGTGATCGAGGCGGCGGTCGACCACGCGTTCGCCGCAGGCACCCTGCGACCCGCCGAGTTTGGCGGACCCGCCGGCACGGCTGCGATCACCGCCGCCATCATGGCCGCCATCGAGGGGGGACACGCCGAACGCCGAGCCGAGACCGGTTGAGCGGACGCCCACCGCGTTTTCCGCTATGTTCCGTTATGGTTTTAGATATGTTCCATACGCCGGTGGATCGGGTACGTACCCCGCATGCAGATGTCCAATTCTCCTGATCAAGCTGACACCGCGACGAAGCCCGGCGGGCGGGAACGACGGCGGCACCATCGCCGGGCGACCCAGAGTCTCTGGGCCGAGATCGATGGCGAGCGCTGCGCCGTGCACAATCTCTCCCTGGGCGGCCTGAGCATTCAGCCGCCGGCTGCCTATCGCGCCGTCGGCCAATTGCTTCAAGGATACCTGTGCCACGCGAGCAGCGGTGTGAAACTGCGATCACCCCTGCTGGCCACGATCGTGCGGATTGATGATGAATCCGATTTCGTCGGCGCCGCCTTCGCCCCCATGGAGGCGGAACAGATCGATGCCGTGCTGAGCATGCTCTCGGCGATCGAACGCGACTATTTGGCGAGCCGTGACGCCGAGGAACGGCGCCTTCAGTTCCGCAAGACCTTACGACGAATCGCGATCATCGGCGGGGTATTTCTCGCTGGCGTGGTTGGTGGCTTCGTGCTCTGGACCATGGGCTGATACCAAGCCGCGGCAGGCCAATTACTTTACATTGGTATGGCGGCGGGTGCCTAATTGAAGGCACGATAAAACCATCCGGATATGAACAGGGATCGGGGGAACCAATCATGAACCGAATGCTCATCAACGCCGTGGTAGCGGGCGCCGCCCTGGCCTATTCCACAACGGCCATGGCCGCCGGTGATCCGGCGTCCTGCAAGGCCGTGCGCTTCTCCGACGTCGGGTGGACCGACATCACCTCGACCACCGCGGCGGTCTCCGTCGTGCTTGAGGGCCTGGGGTACGAGCCCAAGACGCAAATCCTGTCGGTGCCGGTGACCTATGCCAGCATGAAGAACAAGGACATCGACGTCTTCCTGGGCAACTGGATGCCGTCGATGGCCGGTGACAGCGATCCCTACACCAAGGCCGGCACCGTCCAAACGGTCGCCATGAACCTCCAGGGCGCCAAGTACACCCTCGCCGTGCCGACCTATGTCACCGAGGCCGGTGTCAAGACGTTCGCCGACCTGGCCAAGAACAAGGAAAAGTTCAACGGCAAGTTCTACGGCATCGAGCCCGGCAATGACGGCAACCGGCTGATCCAGCAAATGATCGACAAGGACGCCTTCGGTCTGAAGGGCTGGGATGTCGTGGAGTCGAGCGAACAGGGCATGCTCAGCCAGGTCGCCCGCTCGGTCCGCTCGAAGGAATGGGTCGTGTTCCTGGGCTGGGCCCCGCACCCGATGAACAGCAACTTCGCGATCGCCTATCTCGCGGGCGGCGATGACTATTTCGGCCCCAATTACGGCGGCGCCGATGTGTACACCCAGACCCGGGCCGGCCTCAGCCAGGAGTGCCCCAACCTTGGCAAGCTGCTGGTGAACCTCAAGTTCACGCTGGATATGGAAAACAAGATCATGGGCATGATCCTGGACGACGGCATGCCGCCCGAGAAAGCCGCGATCAAATACCTGAAGGGCGACGCCGCGATGATCGATGGCTGGCTGGCGGGCGTCACCACGATCGACGGCAAGCCAGGCCGGGTGGCGGTCAAGAGCGCGCTCGGGGTCTGAGCTCCAGGTAACTCCGCAACCGTCGAAGCCGGCCATACGGCCGGCTTCCGTTTCATGCCGTATGATGATCGGCGCGGACTGGGGGGAGCGTTGCATGGACCCGATCTCGGGCTTTATCGAAAACAACAAGCTGACCTTCGGTCGCTACGTCAAACAGTTTACCGAATGGCTGACCGATAACTTTCATCGCGAGTTTCGAGCCTTCTCCGACGGCCTGGCCTGGATCATCGAGGGTGTCATCGATCTTTTGACGGCGGTGCCGCCGATCCTGCTGATCGCCCTTGTGGCGGGCTTTGCGTATTGGCTGCATCGAAGCGCCAAACTGGCGGCGGGTGTGGTGATCGGCCTGCTTCTGATCCTCAACCTCGGCTATTGGGAGCCGACGATCCAGACCATTGCCCTGGTCCTGTTTTCGACCTTCATGTGTATCCTGATCGGTGTGCCGATCGGCATCTACGCCGCCCACAACCCGTGGTTCCAGTCCCTGATCCGGCCGATCCTCGACCTGATGCAGACGATCCCGACCTTCGTGTATCTGATCCCCACTCTGATGCTGTTCGGCCTCGGCGTCGTACCGGGCCTGATTTCGACGATCATCTTTGCCCTTCCCGCGCCGGTCCGGCTGACCACCCTGGGTGTGCAGAGCGTGCCGAAACAATTGCTCGAAGCAGGCACCGCCTTCGGCGCCACACGCCGGCAGCTTCTGTTCAAGGTCGAGCTGCCCCATGCCATGCCGACCATCATGGCCGGGGTCACCCAGTGCATCATGCTGTCGCTGTCGATGGTGGTGATCGCCGCCCTGGTCGGCGCCGACGGCCTCGGCAAGCCCGTCGTCCGGGCCCTGAACACCGTCAACATCGCCCAGGGTTTCGAGGCCGGGCTGGCGATCGTCATCGTCGCCATCCTGATGGACCGGGTGATGAAACAAACCGACCGCGACGGCCGGGCAAAAAGCGGGGACAGTTGAGCCATGGCCGTTGTCCGCTTCGATCATGTCGACGTTGTCTTCGGCGGTCAGACGGCCGCCGCCCTGGCCCTTGTCGACCAGGGCCTGACGCGCGAGGAAATTCTCGACCAGACCGGCGCCGTTCTTGGCGTCCACGACGCGACGATCGCGATTGAAGAGGGTGAAATCTGCGTGCTGATGGGGCTTTCGGGCTCCGGTAAGTCGTCGTTGCTCCGCTGCGCCAACGGGCTGAACCAGGTCGCGCGCGGTCGCGTGCTGGTGCGGCATCGGGATCGCGAGATCGACATCGCCGCCGCCGATGAGGCCACCCTGCGCGATCTCCGCATGAACCGCGTCTCGATGGTGTTCCAACAGTTCGCGCTGATGCCGTGGCGAACCATCCGCGAGAATGTCGGCCTCGGCCTTGAGCTGCGCGGCCTGGCCAAAGGCGATCGCGACCGCATGGTCGACGAGAAGCTGGCTCTGGTGCGGCTCGATCAATGGGCGGATAAGCATCCGCACGAACTCTCCGGCGGCATGCAGCAGCGGGTGGGCTTGGCGCGGGCGTTGGCGACGGACGCCGACATCCTGCTGATGGACGAGCCTTTCTCGGCCCTCGATCCACTGATCCGCGAACACCTGCAGGACGAGTTGCTGGAATTGCAGCGTAATCTCAAGAAGACCATCATTTTCGTCAGCCACGATCTCGACGAGGCGCTGAAGATCGGCACCCACATCGCCATCATGGAAGGTGGGCGCATCTCGCAATACGGCACGCCCGAGGAGATTGTCACCCAGCCCGCCAACGACTACGTCCGCGCCTTCGTCGCCAACGTCAATCCGCTGAACGTGCTGAAGGCGGCCGCTCTGATGAAACCCCTAAACGGCGATGGCGGCGGGATCGCAACAACCAACACGGTGACGCCCGAAACCTCCATGCGCGCGGTGATCGACGCCTACCGCGACACAGGCGGGCCGTTGGCCGTGGTCGATAGCACCGGCATACCGGTCGGCCTGATCGGCGAGCAGGAGATTATCGCCGCGCTGGCGCGGCGCGGCGACTGATCTTTACCCAAACCGCTGCCGTTCGGCGAGATGGGCACGTGCAATGGTGGTAGCGTTATTTTTAGATTATTATCATTTCTTTCATAAAAATCAGGGTGTTTCGGTAAATAGACGATAATTAAAATATTAGTAAAAATTAAACCCTCTTACGATGTTGTAAAATATATACAAGATCCTTATATTTTGGACACGGGAACTCATTTCTGCATCATGAAAGAATCATCAAATGTCTTTTAAGCAATTCTCGTCCGCACAGGACGCTCCCAGCAAGAACACTCCCGACAACAAACCCACGGCCGCGCCGACCGCCGATCAGCCGGCAACCCAGCCGAACAAGGTATCGGCCGACGTCACGCCGGCGCCCAAGTCATAACAATCGAGTCATAATAATCGGTCCGAATGGCCTAGACCCGACGCACAGGCGCGGCCAGCGGAAATCAAGGCGGGCCGGGCAGCCGGTTCAACGCGCAACCGAACAAGGGGTCTAGGGAATCGTGTCGGGAAGACCGTGGGGGCCACAAACGCACTCGACGGTCTCACCCACCTGTATGACCGCTCGAAGGAGTATTCATGGTCAATTCTCCCGTGACAGAGACGCCGGACGATCAACCGCCCTGGAACACCCCCAAGGTTCGCCAATGCCTGCGGTGCGAGGCGACGTTTTCGAGCAATTGGTCCGGCGAGCGGATTTGCTCGCGTTGCAAAGGATCGAACGCATGGCGGAACGGTGCGCCGCTTAGGTCAAACCCGCCCAACAACCACCGATAATGTTTATCCGGCTTGTTTTTTTAAAAACCTGTCGTGGTATAAATATAATTATTATCCAAAAATACAATATCTGCAATATTATCAATATGTTAAAATATAAAATCACATAGAATTGATTTACTGAAACAAACACACTATTGTTTTTATTTTTATACACTGTTACAAATATTATAGGGGAAAATTATTTTCCCTAAACGTGAGGAAATACACATGAAAACCCCCGAATGGTTAAAGCCTGGAATTTACGGCGCTGTGGTTGGCGCCGTCGCGCTGGCGATCGTCGGCTTCTCCTGGGGCGGATGGGCGACCAACGGTAAGGCCAGACAAATGGCGTCCGACCAAGCGCGGATGGAGGTTGTCGCCGCCCTGCTGCCGATCTGTCTTGAGCTATCCAAGCAAGATCCGGACGTCACGGAGACTCTCGCCCAGTTGAAAGCCGCCAGCAGCTATCAGCGCAGCGATATGCTCATGACAGCCGGTTGGGCCACAATGCCGGGCACCAGCGACCCCAATCGTTTCGTCGCAAGCGCGTGCATGGAGACGCTGGCCGCTAAGTTCTAATGTTCTATCGAGACGCTTGGTTTCCAAGCATCTCGTGACTCAGCCCACAAGACGCCTGATCTAGTCGCAGTCGTTTAGGGCAAACGGGAGCCGGGTGTTCTGCCGTGTCGGCGTTTCGCCGCGCTTGTCGCGACGGCGTTCGCGGCCGGCCGGCACCCGCTTGCGCCACGACACGCTGTGGCGACGGTAATGTATACGATATTCCATGGGGCGATCTGACCGCCATCCCCCGCACGAGGGTAGGATGGTGGGCCCGGAGGGATTCGAACCCCCGACAACACCGTTATGAGCGGCGCGTTCTGACCGCTGAACTACGGGCCCCCGGTGCAGTTATCGGCGCTGGGCCGTGGTTGTCAACGCGTGGTCGGCGCAAGGCGGCGAACGTTGGCGTTGGCGGATGATCCGGGTGCCGTCCCATCCATGCTTGCCGTTCACCGCCGCGGCGTTGCGGAAGCGCGCGCCCTGAGGGCATGTGCGCCGCCACACAGCCGCCGGCTCAATCGACAGTACGGCCGACAGCACGGCGCGGCGTCCGCTCCTGGATAGACAACACCGTGCGCTCCGGCGGCAGGGTTACGCGCACCCGTGTGCCCTCTCCTGGGCGGCTGTCGAGGGTCAACCGCCCACTATGGGCCTCGACGATGGCACGGCACATCGGCAAGCCGAGCCCCGTGCCGCGATGGCGCCGATGCAGCGTGGTATCGAGCTGAGTGAAAGGCTGCATGACCGCGCCGAGCTGGTCCACAGGGATGCCAATACCGCTATCGGCAACCTCGATGGTAATCGCGTTGTCGGCACCGAGTATCGCCCGCACGCTCACCTGGCCACCCGCCGGGGTGAATTTCACCGCGTTGGACAGCAGGTTGGCCAACAACTGCATCATCATCCGCGCGTCCGCTCGCACCGCCGGCGTGCCGGTGGGGATGTCGGCGGTCAGCTCGATGTCATTCTGTTCGGCTTGAGCGCGCATCATGTCGCAGGCGCGAAGGATCGGGGTGGCGAGAGACACGGCGTTTTCCGACAAGGTCAGGTGCCCAGCCTCGGCCTTCGACAGATCGAGCAGATCGTTAATCAGATCCAGCAAATGGGTGCCGCTCTCAAGCACGATCTCGGCGTAATGCCGGTAGCGCTCGTCGCCCAGTGGGCCGTAACGCTGTTTGATCATGACCTCGGCGAAGCCAATGATCGCGTTCAACGGGGTGCGGAGCTCATGGCTCATATTGGCCAGAAAGGCCGTCTTGGAGCGGCTCGCCGCCTCGGCCGCGTCCCGCGCGGCACGCAGCTCGGCGGTGCGTTCCTCGACGCGCCGCTCCAGGTTCACGCGCGACTCGTCCAGCGCCACCTCGTAGGCGGCCTGCCGGTGTTGCAGGCGGTTGAAGGCCTCGACCACCTCGCCGATATCCTCCGGTCCGTGCCAGTCCACCGTTTCCCGGACCGCTCCCTGGCGGGTGCCGTCGATCACCGCCAGCATCCGGGCGAGCGCCTTGCCGATCACCAGGTCGAAGGCGAGTTGGGCAGCCAACACGATGGCCCCGGCCAGCAGCAACGCGAACACCAACAGCGCGATGATACGATCGCGCAGAACGTCCCATACCCGAGCGTCGGTCATCACCAACACCAGGCGGCCGGCCGGTTCCAACTTCGCTCCGACGGCGTAACGGATCGGCTGTTCACCGAGGATTCCGGTACCCGGCTCCGGCTGATCGGAGCCGAACTGGCCAATCGGCACCCCATCGCGGTCGTAGACGAACAAACCGACGATATCCGGATCGGCGATCACCGACGCCGCATGCAAGGTGATCTGAACATCATCCCGCTCCCACGCGGCGCGGGCGATCATGACCGATTGCGACTGCAGAATACGGTCCCGTTTCGCCTCCAACGCCGCCACGGCGCTTTGGTAGGTGTCGACTTCGAACAACACCAGGAACAGGCCGACGATACCGAGAATCAGTGGAATCGTGATCGCCAGGAAGGCGCGCTTGGCCGAGCGGAAGTGGACCCGGCGCCAAGGCCGCCGCCACGCTGCCCGGGCCCGTTCCGCGGGACGGACGGGCGGATCGGGCTCAGGCGATGGGGGCATGGACCAGCGGAGCGGGCGAGCCCGCGCCTCAGTAGTCCAGGAAGCTGCGAAGCTTGCGCGAGCGTGAGGGGTGCTTCAGCTTGCGCAACGCCTTGGCCTCGATCTGACGAATGCGCTCGCGGGTGACGCTGAACTGCTGACCGACCTCCTCGAGCGTGTGGTCGGTGTTCATGCCGATGCCGAAGCGCATGCGCAGCACCCGCTCCTCACGGGGGGTCAGGCTGGCCAGCACCCGGGTCGTGGTTTCGCGCAAATTCGCCTGGATCGCCGCGTCCAGCGGCTGAATGGCGTTCTTATCCTCGATGAAGTCGCCGAGATGGCTGTCCTCCTCGTCGCCGATCGGGGTCTCGAGGCTGATCGGCTCCTTGGCGATCTTCAGAACCTTACGGACCTTCTCCAGCGGCATGACCAGCTTTTCGGCCAGCTCTTCCGGGGTCGGCTCGCGGCCGATCTCGTGCAGCATCTGGCGGCTGGTGCGGACGATCTTGTTGATCGTCTCGATCATATGCACCGGGATGCGGATGGTGCGGGCCTGGTCAGCGATCGCCCTTGTGATGGCCTGTCGAATCCACCAGGTTGCGTAGGTGGAGAATTTGTAGCCCTTGCGGTAGTCGAACTTCTCCACGGCCCGCATCAGGCCCATGTTCCCCTCCTGCACCAGGTCCAGGAAGCTCATGCTGGAGCGACCCGTATAGCGGCGTGCGATGCTCACCACAAGCCGCAGGT
>JABMNR010000039.1 GCA_013203465.1 Alphaproteobacteria bacterium | reverse complement strand
GGCTTCGCGGTGGTGGCCTCCGAGGTCAAGAATCTGGCCAGCCAGACCAGCAAGGCGACCGAGGAGATCGCCGCCCAGGTCGAGGCGATCCAGGGTGACACCGGCGCCACGGTCGAGGCGTTGGAACGGATCGTCGAACGGATCAACGCCATGAGCACGATTTCCTCGGCGGTGGCGGCGGCGGTCGAGCAGCAGAACGCGGCTACCTTGGAAATCTCGCGCAACGTCGCGGAGGCGGCTCGCAGCACGCAGGAGGTGACCGAGAACATCACCGGCGTGAACGACGGCACGCAACAGACCAGCGAGGTGTCCGGTCAGGTGCTCGGCGCGTCCCAGGAACTCTCGACCCAGTCGGAGACCTTGAGCGCCCAGGTCCGCACTTTCCTCGACGGCGTCAAGGTAGCGTAACGCCGATCGACGCCGGTACGGAACGACAAGCACAACCGAAGCCGGGGCCCGTTGCCCCGGCTTCTTCGTATGCGAAAGCCGCTGTGTCTTTCCCGATCGATCAGTTCACTCGCCAACGCTCCAGCACGTCGCGGCGGACCTCGATGCCGAGCCCCGGCCCTTGCGGCACCGTGGCCACGCCGTCCGCGACCACGATCGGCTCGACCAGCAGATCCTGGCGGAACGGGTGCGGCGTGCTGTCGTATTCCAGCAGCGGCTGATGCGCGCCGAAGGCGGGGGTGGTGGTCGGCAGCACGGCGAGCAATTGCATGGCGGCGGCGAGGCCGATGCCGGTGCCCCAGACATGCGGCTGGTAGCGGACGCCGTGAGTCCAGGCGAGGTCGGCGATGCGCTTGGCCTCGGTCAACCCGCCGCAGGAGGCGGTGTCGGGCTGCAGGATATCCATGGCTCCGGCCTCAAGAATCCGGTGGAAGTCATGCCGGGTGAACGAGCATTCGCCGCCGGCGATCGGAATGGTGGTGGCGGCGCGCAGCTCGGCGTAGCCCACGATGTCCTCGGGCGCCACCGGCTCCTCGAACCAGCCGATGTCCAGCGGTTCCATGGCGCGGGCGAGGCGGTGGGCCTGCACACGGTCGCAACCGTGGTTGGCGTCGACGAACAGCGCCACATCAGGCCCGATGGTCTCGCGCAGCATGGTGACCAGCGCGATGTCGTCGTCGTAGCCGAAGCCGACCTTGGTCTTCATCGCGGTGAACCCGGCCGCCAGATAGCCCTCGGCCTCCGCCGTGAGCAGTTTATGGTTCTTGGTTCGGTCGTCGGAGCGGCGGTATAGGCCGGTGGCGTAGGCCCGAACCTCACTTCGGATCGGCCCGCCCATCAGCGCGTGCACCGGGGCGCCGAAATGCTTGCCGCGCAAATCCCACAACGCGATGTCCAGCGCCGACAGGGCTTGGATCGCGATGCCGCGTTGGCCGTGGTCGCGCAAGGCGTTGTACAACTCCTCCCACAGCGCGTCGCCGGCCAGCGGCGAGCGGCCGATCAGGCGCGGGGCGTAGGAACGCTCGATCACCGCCGCCAGGGCCCAGGGCGGGCCATAACCGTCACCCCAGCCGGTCACCCCGGCGTCGGTCTCGACCTCGACCACCAAACCGACCCGCTTGTCGACCCAGGCTTGCGAGAACGCGAACGGCTGGTCGATCGGAGCTTCCAGCACATGGGCGCGGATTGCGGTAATCTTCATTGGGGGTCCTCATGTCAGGCGATTGGGCGGTACAATTGTAACGGAAACGGGGTTGCGCGCATCGGGTGATCCGTCGACCCTGTGCGCGGCGGGTAACCTGCGGAAGAGCCGACAAGGGAGAACCCATGGCGATCGCCGAAACGTTGGTCACAGTGGTTGAGGTCTACCTCGGCGCCGGGGTCCTGGTGGCGGTGGTGTTTCTGCTGTGGGGCGTCGATCGCAGCCACACCGAGGCGCGCGGGTCATACCTGTTCCGCCTTCTGGTGGCGCCGGGGGTGGTCGGGCTGTGGCCGCTGGTGCTGTGGCGCTGGCGGGTGCCGGCGCCCCCCGATGGCCCTCGCGCGACACCGGAGGAGGGGTGATGCAGGCCAATCTGCGCCGCGTCCATCGCCGGGTCTGGCCGGTGCTGGCGGTGATCCTGGTGGTCGGCTTCGTGCTGGGGCTGGTGCTGCGGCCCGACCGGCCGGTGGAAACCCGTCCCGTCCTTGAGGAGAGCAAGTCGTGAGCGTCGGCTACCGTCCGGTCCAGTGGAACAAGGACAAGCTGGTCTACGACGCCTGCCTCGGCGCCGGCGTGACGCTCTACATCATCCTGTTCCTGCGCTATGCCCCCGGCTGGATCGAGCCGCCGGTGATCGGCGGGGCCGAGCTGCGGATGCGCGCCTTCGGCACCTGCGCGTTCTGGATGCTGACCCTGATCCTGTGCATCGGCCCGCTCGCCCGGCTCGACCGACGGTTCCTGCCGATCCTGTACAACCGGCGGCATTTCGGGGTGCTGACCTTCTTCGTCGCCGTCGCCCATCTGTGGGCGGTGCTGGGTTGGTACACCGCGTTCTCGCCGATCGACCCGTGGGTGGGATTGCTGGTCGGCAACACCGACGCCGGCTCGTTCCTCGGCTTTCCGTTCGAGTGGCTGGGCATGGCGGCGCTGGCCATCCTGTTCGTCTTGACGGCGACCAGCCATGATTTCTGGCTCGCCTTCCTGGGAGCGCCGATGTGGAAGGCGCTGCACATGGCGATCTACGCCGCCTATGGCCTGGTGGTGATGCACGTCACCCTTGGGGTGTTGCAGGCCGAGCGTAATCCGGTCTACGCCATGGTTGCCGGGATCAGCCTTGCCGCGGTGGTTGGCTTGCACCTGATCGCCGCCGTCAAGGAAGCGCGGCGCGACCGCGACGAAGCCACGACCCCGGCCTCGGTCGCTACCGACAGCACCCCTTGGTTCACCGCGCTGCGGCTCGACGCGCTGGAGGACGGGCACGGCCGCACGGTCACCCTGCCGGACGGTGAGCGGGCGGCGATCTTCCGCCACGGCGACAAGATCTCGGCGCTGTGGAACGCCTGCGCTCACCAGAACGGCCCGCTGGGCGAGGGGCGGATCATCGACGGCTGCGTCACCTGCCCGTGGCACGGCTTCCAGTACGATCCGGAAACCGGCTGCTCGCCGCCGCCGTTCACCGAGAAGGTGCCGACCTTCCGGCTCAAGCGCGACGGCGATCACGTGCTGATCGATCCGCGTCCGCTGCCGGCCGGCACCCGGGCCGAGCCGATCCGCCTGAGCGAGGAGACCGGAGCATGAGCGCGCCCGCCCCCGGGTCGGCTCCCGGACCATCGCCGTCGAAGGACGCGTTCTATGTCGGCTACCTGCCGACGCCGAAGGCGCTGGTCGGGTTCCTCGCCATCGTCGCCGGCGCGGTGCTGGGCTCAAGCGCGGTGGTCGCCGTCGCCCTGGTCATGGGGCAAGGCGATTGGGGCAAGGCCAGCTTCCAGTTCCAGGACGGCTATCAGACCCGCACCGGCGTCCTGCAGGCGCTGCCTTATCCGGTGCTGTACCTGCCGCCCGACGCCGAGAACCCGGACGGCCACGCCATTCCGCTGTCCGGTCAGGGTAAGCGCGGGGTGATCGAGAAATCGGTCGTCCTCGACGGCAAACCGGCGGAGGTCGGCGGCGTGTTCCTGCGGCGTGGCGGCATCGCGGTGGAGATGGTGCAGGTCGGCGGCCAGGTCGATCTGCGCCCGGCCACGGACGCGGCGGCGCTCGGCGGTTGGACCGGGCCGGACACCAAGACCCTTGGCCCGCGCACCCTGAAGGGCGAGCTGGTCGGTTCGAAATGCTATCTCGGCGCCATGCGCCCGGGCCAGGGCAAGACCCACAAGCTGTGCGCCAATCTGTGCATCATCGGCGGCATTCCGCCGATGTTCGTGGTCTATCGCGGCGACGGCGCCGAGCCGCTGATCCTGTTGCTGGCCGCTCCCGATGGCGGGCCGGTCGACGACGGCCTGCTGTTGCACACCGCGCATTATGTCGAGCTGAGCGGGGTGCTGGAGCGCCGGGCCGATCTGCTGGTGTTCCGCGCCGACCCGAACAGCCTGACGCGGCTTTGAGGAGACTGTGATGCCCGAGATGCGCCACCTGCTCGCCCTCGCGATCACCGTGCTGCTTGGCGCCGCGCTGTATGTCGCCTGGGCCGGCGTCATGACCGACCAGTTGACCTACACCGGCCTCGCCCGTGAGCTGCGCGGCACCTGGCTGTGGGATTTGCGTTACGTGGCGATTCCGCTGTACGTCGTCGTGGCACTCGGGTTGGCGGAGAAGCTGGGCTCGGTCTTCAAAGGCGGCCATGATTGACAGCCGGTTCCAGCCAACTCGAACGGCGCTAAAAAACCACGGAACGCCACGCCATGCTGAAGGACGAGAAGATCCCGATCGCCGAGATCTACGTGCCGACCAAGCGGCGCGCCACCTTGAATCCCGAGACCGTCGACCGGCTCGCCGCCGCCATCCTCGAGGAGGGTCAGAAGTCGGCGATCCTGGTGCGCCACGACGGCAAGCGCTACGTCCTGGTCGAGGGCCTGCACCGGCTTGAGGCCTGCCGCGCCCTCGGCGAGGACACCGTCCTCGGCATCCTGGTGCAGGCGCGCAAGCATTAGCGACCGGTTGAACCGGCGCCGGCACTGACGTAGCCGTGATCGGTCTCAAAGGTCATGGCTTACCAGTCAACCGGCATTGCGCCGGCGGTCTGTAGAAACCGGTTGCAAAGAACGAAGGGGTTCTCACGGCCCAGAACCTGTTCCGCGGCCGCCGGGTGGGCGCGCAGAATCACATGCTGACCCGCCGGGGCGCGGCTTTCGGTTAATCCGGCGCGTGCGAGCGTCCGCGCCGCGGCATCGCCAAACCCGAGATAGACGGTGGGGACACCACGCCCGGCGATATGAGTGAGAACCGCCAGTATGAAAGGTCTCCAGAGCGCCGCGTGACCGCGCGATTGGTGGTCGTCGATATCCACGTTGAACCGGCTCAGCGTCAGCGATGAATTCAGGAGCAAGACACCCGAGTTGACCCAACGATCCGCGAGGTCTTCCGGTCCTTCGAGGTTGACGCGGCCGTGTTCGATGTCTGTCAGCATTGCAGGCCAGTTCGCGAAATCCGCGGCGAACGCGTCGTTTCCCGTGCGGGCGGCGACGATCAATTGGATAAACGCCCGCACACTTTTCGAGAACATCTTGTCCAGCTCCCGCCACCGGGCGACGTTGCCGGCTTCGAACGCGCGGCCGGTGGAAAAAGCCGGGCAAGGATAAGGGTCCTGGCCCAGCACCACACAGCGGACGTTCTCGGGGGCCGGGTTGTCCAAGGCGCGGAACATGTGCGCTTTTTCGGGCGCGCCCGGAAACACTCTTCCGCGACGGGAAGGAAAGATCGGCTCCCAAGGCTCTAATACCAGGTCCTCGGCAACGGCGTCGAAGCCGAGTTCAACGTCATTCAGGCATTGGCGCCAGGCGGGAGCAATATCCTGCCGCCAATCCGTAAGCATGTCCCGCAGCGCTTCTTTGAGTTGATAGCCCATGACTGTATCCGGGGCTCCCCGTTCGGACCGCTTCCCCGCGCCGGATCGTGTCCCGATACCGCCGGTCAGGCAACGTATTTGCGCCAGCCGCTCGGCGGCGCGCGGCCTCGGCGGCGGCCATGCCGTAGCCAGGTTTGCTCCGGGCCGGTCGATGCGGCGCGGCAAGCTGATCCACGTCGAGCGTACCAAGTCGACCAGGGTTGAGTGTACACTGGATACGCGCGGTGACTGGCCGCGTCGAGCATGGGAATGGAGCCGGTGGTCGAACACGCCGAGACGCCAACGCCGACACCAGCACCAACGACCGGGGGAGCCGTGCCCCGCCGAGGCCTGTTCTGGCGTTGGGAGCTGCCGACCTGGGGGCTTGCCGTGCTGATTTACGGTTGCTGGTTTGCCTTGGTTTGGTTTCATGCCGCTATTCCGTGGTGGCTCATGGCGCCGGCGGCGGCTTATGTCACGGCATGGCATTTCAATTTTCAGCATGAGGCGATCCACGGCTGGCGCTCGGCGCCGCGTTGGCTTCGCACCGCCGTGGTTTGGCCACCGCTCGGACTGTGGCTGCCGTTCGAGATGTACCGGCGCAATCACACGATCCATCACCGCAACGCGCGGATCACGGTGCCGGGGAAGGATACCGAGACGTTCTATCACAGCCGCGCCGAGTGGGAGGCTTATCACCCGGCCTGGCGTTGGGTGTTGACGGCGAACCAGACCATGGCCGGCCGGCTGTTGCTCGGGCCTTGGATCCGCTGGCGCAAGCTGATTACCGTGGATGCGGCGCGGCTGGTGCGGGGTGATTTCAGCGATGGCTGGATCTGGCTGCGCCATGTCGCCGGCAGCGCCGCGATCCTTTGGTTCGTCACGCAGATCGCCGGCATGCCCTGGTGGCAGTATCTGCTGTACTTCGTTTACGGCGGCATGATGCTCGGCATGCTCCGGCCGTTTCTTGAACACCGCTGGGGCGAGCGGCCGTTCGAGCGGGTGGCCAGCGTGGAATCGAACTTTCTCATGGGCCTGCTCTGGCTCTGGAACAATCTGCATGTCGTGCACCATCTGCATCCGACCATGCCGTGGTATGAGATTCCCGGCTACTACAAGGCCAATCGGGCACGGTTGCTGGCGTTGAACGGGCACTATGTCCATGCCGGCTATTGGCAGTTGGCTCGGCGCTATCTGTTCCGCCCGACCTTCATTCCGGTCCATCCCGAAGCCTGAGAGGACGGTTTCATGGGCGCCGGCCCGTGCCGCGCGGCGATCCGGGTGGCCGGCGCGCAAGCAGTAGCGGTGGCATAGGGTGGTGTTCAAGGATGCTCAGGTGCTGGAGATCGGCAAGGAGGCGATCGGCGGCATCGTGACCGCCGGCAAGAAGATCATCGCCTGCGAGGAGACGGAGTGATGCGCCGGCGTGATGGAAGGCGCCGTCCTCGAGCATCTGGTTCGAGATGTCGATCAAGGCATACATCTCGGTCACTCGTAACGTCGCCTTCGCACCGTTCGTGCGACCTACTCCTCAAAGCGATCCGTGGAGTCGCGATCGCGGTCGTAGCGTCTCGTGAGCGGAAACGGCGGCACCCAGGACTCGCGCCGGGCGCCCCCGCGTTCGGAGGGTGGGATCAGTTGG
>JABMNR010000038.1 GCA_013203465.1 Alphaproteobacteria bacterium | reverse complement strand
ATATCGACAGAGAGGTCCGGCTGACGCGCCAGGATCCAGAGGTAGCTCCGTGACGGGCCCGATATCAAAGCCCAGCCGTAATCCTGCTGGTCGAGTGCAAAAACGTGGTACCCGCCGGCGAACGGCCAGAAGAACGTCACGGAGAGGCTGGCCGTATCTCGGTCGCCCTGGAACGCGGCGCGACCATCGGCTTCCTTCCAGCGGCAGTTTTTGCGATCGAAGCCTTTGTTGAGCACGCCGACAGATCCGTCGTCGCGCAGCGTGTAGGTCGCCATCACGTTCGTCAGTCCGCGCTCGAAGCTGTGGTCGAGGCGCATAATCTCGAACCATTCGCCCCCGTAGCGTTGGACGTCGAAGGGACGTACGGGCTCGACGCCTCTCGGTATTCCCGTGCAGCCACTGACGACTGCGGTCATCAGCAGAAGAAATAAAAGGGCCTGCTTCGGCGAAGCTTTCAATGTTTTGCACCCCTCGCGCGCCAGTCCCAGGGCATCTCGAAACTCCCCGACCAGATACCGAGCTTGGCGCGTTTCGCTCTCTCTTCGTCGGCGACGTAGTCCAGCGAATACTTGCGATAGGCCACCACCCAACCCGTAGCGACCATCCAGCGATTCAGGTCCTCAGTACCCTTGAAGCAGACTGCGACCACGCGCCCGTAGCGATCGCGATCGCGCGGTTCGCAGCGGACGGTGGCGCGGCCGATACGATCCGACAGCGCGAGGGCCGCCTGCTGTCCGCAGCGCCAGGATGTGCCGTCTGCTCGGATGCATTCCTGGCGGCTCTCGGGAGCATCGATGCCATGCATGCGGATCCGCGCACCATGAACCTCGATCGTGTCGCCATCGATCACGCTTGCGACACCGACGATGGATTGCTGTGCGCGTGCGGCCGGCGCGGCAGCCACCATGATTGCCGCGATAACCAGGGCTGAAACGGTATTCGCGATGCGGACCTTCGTGCCGAGGCGGTTCGGCATCCACAAATGTCGCAACGA
The DNA here is from genome assembly GCA_013203465.1 of Alphaproteobacteria bacterium. Classification (GTDB taxonomy): domain Bacteria; phylum Pseudomonadota; class Alphaproteobacteria; order Thalassobaculales; family Thalassobaculaceae; genus JABMNR01. The sequence continues at coordinate 10,011 of JABMNR010000038.1, read as the reverse complement.
AACGCTATCGCGAACTGCCGTGGTTGCCGGCGACGAATTGATCATAGGTGTCCCATTCCTCGGGCTCGTCGAGTTCGTTGGCCCATCGCTTGTCGGGCGCATCATTCGAATAAAGGAGCAGCGAGATGGTCATCTCGTTCGAATGCGAGAAGATCGTCATCTCGCGGACATCCTCGTCGCCGAGCCAGACACCTCGCGGGTGATCGGCCTCGGCGAAGGCGCCAACCACAGACCCCTGCCGCGCGGCGAGAGATTGCTCAGGCAACGGTATGGTCTGCTGCCGCGCTCGATAGAAAACGCCTGACTTCATCAGCCGATTGCTGGACCGCGCCCAATCGATGAAGCCGTTGCTCCCGATCACGAGCATCGCTCGGCGTTCGGTGATCCCGAGCCATTTGAGAATGGCGGCCGTTATCGAGACCTCATACCGATCGGACAGGTGGCGCATCAGATCCAAGGAGATATCTTCTCCCCTAATCTGGCAGCGGAAGTCATCCAGCGGCATCAGCAGGAACGAGGCGAACGTATTGGCTTGAGCTTCGATGGCGCCAAGCTCCGAGCGCCAGTCGAGCATCGCGCGGTTGCTGCATTGAATGCCGGCTGGCGAAATGTGTCGGTGAAGCAGGTAGTGCCCCAGTTCATGCGCCAGCGTAAAATTGATGCGGCCGGGCGACCGGATGGCCTTGTTGTAGACGATCCCCCATTCACCGTCGCCGCGAGGACTAGGCATGAGCATGCCGTCGAATCGGGACGACAGATCGATCCCATCGACGAGCGTGATCGGCGCGTCCGGAAACACGTGACGGGAATACTCCATGGCAAGCGGCGCGACCTTGATCGGAAACGGGTCGAGCCCGTGCGCGTCATGGAAGATCTTCACCAGCCGGGAGAGATGGATGGCCCACGCTTGCGGTGTGGAGGGAAGCTTCACTTCCTCTTCCCCCAGACATCGATCATCTGCTCGATCTTTTTGCGGTCGTCGGCATCGAGCTTGCTGAATTTGCGGAAGAACGCCTCCCGCATCACCTCCTCGTCCGGGGTGGCGGTCTCGTCCAGGAGATAATCGGTGGTGACATCCAAGGCCTGGGCGATTCGGGTCAGCTTTTCGGCCGAGGGTTTGCGGGTATCCCGGTTCTCCAGTTCCCACAGGTAGCTTTTGCTCGATTCAGTGATTTCGGCGAGCTTGTCGAGCGAGTAGCCCTTTTCCTGGCGGTGCCGCCGGAGTTTGTCGCCGAGCGACGTTGTCATGTGTGCTCCCAGATAAAGCAAGCCGGCCCCTGGCCGACGCTGTTCGATGTATGCCGAACGATGGCGTGCTTGACAAGAGGGTTGCGCGCGTGTTCGATATAGATCGAACATAATCGTATCTAGAAGGAGTTCCTCCAAATGCCCAAGCGTGACCCTGGCACCCACCATGTGGTGCCCAACCCTCAAGGTGGCTGGGACGTCCGCCGCGGCGGCGCCGACCGTGCCGCCGGTCACTTCGATCATAAGACGGACGCCGTCGATCGCGGCCGGGAGATCAGCCGCAACGCCGGTACCGAGCTCAAAATCCACAACCGCGACGGTCGCATCGGGCAGAGCGATTCGCACGGGAACGACCCGCGCACCATCAAGGGCTAAGGAGAACCGATCATGGCCTCAGTGACGACCTTCATCCGCAACATGCCTGCTTCGTCGCTGCAGGCCTATTTCCACCACACCGGCATCGAGCTGCCGAGCCCGGTCGATTGGGACGCCCCCGAACCGGAAGTGGTTCGCCTCACGCTCCGCGCCGTTGACGAGATGGACGATGAAGCCCGGGCCCGCATCGTCAATGATGCCGAGCGTGTCGGCGCCCTCGCCGACGATGCCGGGCAGACCGCGCTCTACAGCGTGATCGACAACCGCACGGTTCTCGACGATCTCGCGAATGGCCACGCCCGCTCCCTCTGGATGTTCCTGAACGAGCCGGTCCGGTTCCGCCACGCCGAGGAGGTCCGCTACACCGACGAGCGCCGCCGCGGGCGCAGTTGGGATGGCTTCATCGGTGAGCCGAACCTTGATCTGCGCCGCGACGAGGCATCCCTCAATGCCTTCAAGGCGGCGCTGCGCGAGCGGTTTGCGTCCAACAACATCCACATCGACATCTTCGGGCGCTACCGGCCGACCTTCGACGGCGAAGATTGCGAACTGGTGCAGATCGCGATCTACCGCGAGGGCCTGCTGGACGACTTTCTCGCTTTCGATGATGGCGGCGCACTCGTCCGTCGCGCCCGCCGCCCCGTGTTCGAGGCGGCGATGACCTATGAACCGGCGACCGGCGTCATCGAGGTCGTGGCCAACGACCGCGAGAGCCGCGAGGAGATGGTGCGCTTCATGGCGCGGGACCTGCTGGGGATCGAGTTCCAGAGTGAAAAGGTGCCGTTCCGCAATTACGACCTCGATGTCCTGCTGCACCCATTCAGCTTCCCGACGGACCCGGAGGACGGGATCGAATCCGTTGAGGTAAAGCAGCTGCGCCTGATGCCCATCGACAATGTCGCCGAGCGCGTCACGCTCGAATGCCTCCGGAAAGCCGATCGCACCATCTGGAGCATGTCGGCGGAGCGGTTCGGGCCCAATGATCCGCTGGGTGGCGGATGGGTGGCGACGCAGGCGAAGCTGACCATCAAGTTCCATCCCAAAGGCGACGCGAAGCGTGGCCGGACGCTGCCGCTGACGATCACCATGCCGCATGGCTGCAATCTCAAAGACCAGACCGAGGAGGAGCAGCTGATCGGCGAAAAGTACCTGCGCCGCTGGGGCATTCTTTCTGGGGCTGACAGTGCCGCCGCCGATTGATCGGAAGGCGGCAGACCTACTCCTGTCTGTGATCGAGACTCCAGACGCGGTTATCAGCGGCTCGGTCCTCGACAGCTACTATGGTCGGGTCGCGCCAGCGCTGAATGCGGCCGGCATCCTTCAGCCGAAAAATCACTTGCGGGCGGCTGTTTCACTCGCCGACCACGAGGACGAGCCCGTCAATCTGACTTGGTCGCCTGAACATCGGGCATATGGGTATTTCAGCCCGTCAGCTGGGTGGGTGAATATCCCCGGTGATCAGTTGGCAACGTTTCGGGTCAACTTCAGCAAGCTGCTCGACCAGCTGGTGGAGCGGCTGGATCTGTCGCCGCGATCTGGCCCAGTCGAACTCGTGCCCGATCTTCTGTGGGAAATGGGCGACGCGCGACTACCAGGACGCAGCAAGCGTACTCCCGTCTGGATTGGCCGTCGGCTCGGCGATCCAGCGATATGGAAAAGTTTCATTGATACTGCCCGCAAGCGTCCGGCGCCCGGCTTGCGAATCGTCCTGAGCTTCACGCCTCGGAATCGCCTGCCGACTGACGTGCACCTCGGTCATACGCTGATCGCCGTTCGAGATGTCGCCGATCACAACGGTCTTGCTGTCGTTCCCGACCTATTGGCCGCCCGTGTTGCGGCAGGCTCACAGCTGCACGACGACCTGATCACCATGGCGGCCGACGGCGCGTCCCTCACCGTTCGAGGAACACGTCATGCATTCTCTGGATCGAAACAGCGCGCAATCATCCGGCAACTGTATGACGCTTGGAAATCGGGCAATCCGGAACTTCTGACCGCCGAGGTTATGGAGAGCGCTGGATACAGCACCAGCGTCAACACGCTCGCGAAGGCTTTCTCCGGGAGACCGGAATGGCGCGAATTCATCAGAGAGGAGCATGGCCGCTGTTGGATGTTCCTCTGATGCCCTGAATTCTCTGAACTGCGAGGCCGCCCGACGAGGCGGCTTTTTTCATTTCTGAGACGGTTTTTCCGACTCCTACCTTGAGCCCTACCTGGCTCCTTCCCGGCTCCTACCCGCCCGGCAGCCATTCTCTCCGCAGGTTTTCGACAAAAACCCAAGGAGACACAGATGGCTACGAAACACCTCAACCAGATCGACCTGGCTGCGCGCTGGAACATCAGCCACCGCACGCTTGAGCGGTGGCGCTGGACGGGCGAAGGCCCGAGCTTCGTCAAACTCGGCGGTCGGGTCGTGTACCGCCTCGAAGACGTCGAGGCGTACGAGCGGGACCAAATCCGCGCGAGCACTGCCGACACCCCCGCAAAGCCTGCGGCGTGAGGGGGCGGTGATGAATATCTCCAACCGCATCTCGCTCGATGAGCTCCGGCGCATGGCCGTCGGCGACATCGCCGCTCTGACCGCCGAGCAGCTCGCTCTCCTGCAGGACGACGCCGCCGAAGCCCTGCGCCGCGCCAAGATGGCCAGCGACTGGCTCGATGGTGCCGTCGCACTCAAGTACGCCGACCGCTCCAATTCAGCGCGCCAGGCAGCTGGAAAAGACACCGGCACGATCCGTTTCGACGACGGCGCGGTCACCGTCATCGCCGATCTGCCGAAGCGCGTCGACTGGGACCAGGACAAGCTCGCCGCTCTCGTCGAGCGCATCCGGGCCGAGGGCGACGACCCCGGCGAATACGTCGATGTCGCGATCAAGGTGCCCGAACGCAAGTTCGCGGCCTGGCCGAGCCACATCCGCTCCGCCTTCGAGGACGCGCGCACCGTCCGCACCGGCAGGCCCAGCTTCCGCCTTTCCCTGACCAACGAGGTGACGTCATGAGCATCACGAAGAAACTCGCGGTGCTCCGCGAGCAGCATTTCGGGTTGGACAAGCTGCCCGAGACCATCCGGGTGCCGGCCCTTGGCGGCCGTCGCGACGAGACCGTCAAGCCGGTCGGGACGGCTTCGGTCGACGACCTTGCATTCGCCCTCATCGAGCTGAACGCCCGGTCATCGGCGCTCTACCGCGAGATCGACGCGGTGCGCACCCTTCATGACGATGCCCGCAAATCCGGCGCGTTGGGAGTGGACATCGCGATCGACGCCGTGATCGCGGCGAAGGGAGGCAAGTGATGGCCCTCCCGATCATCTCGGCCGATCAGCGGCTCGCCGAGCAACGCGGCATCAAGGGCACGATCTTCGGCAAGTCCGGGATCGGCAAGACCAGCCTGCTCTGGACGCTCGACGCTGCCACCACGCTCTTCATCGATCTCGAAGCGGGTGATCTCGCCATCGAGGGATGGACTGGCGACAGCGTCCGGCCTCGCACCTGGGCCGAATGCCGCGACTTCGCGGTCTTCATCGGCGGCCCCAATCCGGCGTTGCGGGACGACCAAGTCTATAGCAGCGCCCATTACGCTGCAGTGTGCGAGCGCTTCGGCGATCCGGCAGCACTCGACCGCTACCAGACGATCTTCATCGACTCGATCACCGTCGCTGGCAGGCTCTGTTTCCAGTGGAGCAAGGGCCAGCCGGAGGCGTTTTCCGACAAGACTGGCAAACCCGACATTCGCGGCGCCTACGGCTTGCACGGCCGCGAGATGATCGCGTGGCTCACCCATCTCCAGCACACACGGGCGAAGAACGTCTGGTTCGTCGGGATCCTCGACGAGAAGCTCGACGACTTCAACCGGCGCATCTTCTCCGTCCAGATCGACGGATCGAAGACCGGGCTGGAACTGCCGGGCATCGTCGATGAAGTCCTGACGATGGCCGAGATCAAGGACGACGCGGGCACGCCATACCGCGCCTTCGTCTGCCAAACGATCAACGCCTGGAGCTTCCCTGCGAAGGACCGCTCCGGCCGTCTTGATCTGATCGAGGAGCCGCATCTCGGACGCCTGATGGCGAAGATTCGCGGGCCCGTGCGGCCTGCATCCGAGCGCTTGGCCTTCGGCCGCCCGAGCCCTCCCCCGAGCAGCGTCTCGCCGACGCCCGAAGCGGCCGCCGACATCCACACCCATCCCGAAAACGCCTGAACGAGGAGACCCCAGTCATGTCTGGATCCTGGAACGACTTCAACGATGCCAAGCAGAACACCAACATCATCCCGAAGGGCACGCTGGCCAAGGTACGCCTGACGATCCGCCCGGGCGGTTTCGACGACCCGGCGCAGGGCTGGACCGGGGGCTATGCCACCCGCGGCACGACGGGATCGGTTTATCTCTCGGGCGAGTTCACGGTGCTCGAAGGGCCCTACGCCCGGCGCAAAATCTTCACCCTGATCGGCCTCTACAGCCCGAAGGGCCCGGACTGGGCGAACATGGGCCGTAGCCTCGTGCGCGGCATGCTCAACTCGGCGCGCAGTATCTCCGACAAGGACACATCCGCCCAGGCGCAGGCCGCACGGCGTATCAGCGGCTTTGCCGATCTCGACGGGCTCGAGTTCGTCGCAAAGATCGATGTCGGCACGGACACCAATGGTGAAGAGAAAAACGAGATCCGCACCGCGGTGACGCCCGATCACAAGGAGTATGCTGCCATCATGGGTGCGGCCAGCACGGTGGCGCCGCCGCAGTCTCAGCCTCAGCCGCAGCCTTCCCAGTCCTCGATGCCGCAGCCGGGCGTGCGCCCGTCCTGGGCGCAGTGAGGGGCGCGCCATGCTGTTGCGCCCCCGCCAGAAGCAGTTCGTCGAGCGTAGCGTTCGCGCGCTCGGCGAGCACGGAAACACCCTCGCCGTCGCCCCGACTGGAGCAGGCAAGACGATCATGCTCTCGGCGGTCGCGGGGCGCATGGTCGGCGAGACTGATGCCAAGGCCTGCGTGCTTGCCCATCGCGACGAGCTGACCGTCCAGAACCGCGGCAAGTTCGGCCGGGTGAATCCGAGGATCACGACCTCGATTGTCGATGCCAAAGAGAAGTCCTGGCACGGGCAGGTCACCTTCGCCATGGTCCCGACGCTGGCGCGCTCCGGCAATCTCGATCAGATCCCCGCGCTCGACCTGCTGGTGATCGACGAGGCGCATCACGCGGCCGCAGACAGCTATCGGCGAATTATCAATACCGCGCTCCAGCGCAATCCGAAGTGCCGGATCTACGGTGTCACGGCAACGCCCAACCGGGGCGATAAGCGCGGTCTGCGACCCGTCTTCTCCAACGTCGCCGACCAGATCCGCATCGGGGAGTTGATCGCATCCGGCCATCTCGTGCCGCCCCGCACCTTCGTCATCGATGTCGGCGTCCAGGATGAGCTCACCAAGGTGCGCCGCACGGCCGACGATTTCGACATGGCCGAGGTCGACGCGATCATGAACCGCTCGCCGGTCACGGAGGCCGTCATCCGCCATTGGCGCGAAAAGGCGGGCGATCGCCAGACGGTGGTGTTCTGCTCGACGGTCGATCACGCGCGCAACGTGACCGCCGCCTTCAATGCGGCTGGCGTCGCCGCCGGTCTGGTCCACGGCGACATGGGGGACGCCGAGCGGAAAGCAACGCTCGCGGCTTATGCCGCCGGCGACCTGCGGGTCGCCGTCAACGTCGCCGTCCTGACCGAAGGCTGGGATCACCCGCCGACAGCCTGCGTCGTTCTGCTGCGGCCGAGTTCCTACAAATCGACCATGATCCAGATGATCGGCCGGGGCCTGCGCACCGTGTCGCCAGAGGAACATCCTGGTGTCGTCAAGACCGACTGCATCGTGCTCGACTTCGGCACTTCGACGCTGCTGCACGGATCGCTGGAACAGGACGTCGATTTAAACGGCCGAGAGCCAACCGGTGAGGCGCCGACCAAGGATTGCCCCGAATGTGGCGCCGTCGTGCCGCTCGCCACCACCGAATGCCCGCTGTGCGGCCATCTCTGGGAACGGGATGACGTGGGCGAGGTCACGCCGCTCGGCGATTTCGTCATGTCGGAGATCGATCTCCTGAAGCGGTCGAGCTTCCGGTGGTGCGACATCTTCGGCGACGATGCCGCGTTGATCGCCAACGGCTTCAACGCCTGGGGCGGTGTCTTCTTCCTGAACGGCCGCTGGTACGGCATCGGCGGGCTGCAGAAGCAGCGGCCGCATCTGCTGGCGGTCGGCGAGCGCACCGTCTGCCTGGCCGCAGCCGACGACTGGCTCAACGAGCATGAGAGCGACGAGAGCGCGCACAAGACCCGCCGTTGGCTAAACCAGCCGCCCACCGACCGGCAGCTCGCCTTCCTGCCGCCCGAGTACCGGCAGGACTTCGGGCTCACCCGTTACCAGGCCTCGGCGCTCCTCGCCTTCCGGTTCAACCGCGATGGCATCCGCTCGATCGTCTTCGGAGCCGCCGAGGCCGGACCCGGAGATCTGATCGGGAGGGCGGCGTGATGGAGGACGCGCATGGGTCTATCCGCCTCCGACCGTCTGCGGGTCTGGCATCCGCGTGGAATTCTCTGCGCTGTCTGTCGGCGACCCACCCGTGGCTTTGGCTGGTTCGACCCGGTGCGTTCGAGGCAGCCGCGCCCGTCGGTCTGGTTCTGCTCGATGGCCTGCCAAGGCTTCTGGACGCGCTTGGCGTGGGAGCGCTGGGCCATGGTTGACCTCACCGAACAAGAGAAGGCGGCGATCCGTGCGGCCATGAACCCGGTCGCCGAGATCATGGAGGAGATCGGCTGGCAGACGCGGCTCTCCGATCTCTCCGAGGCGCAGGTGCTGACGCTGATCGAGGTCGCCGTCGGCGGCTTTCAGAACGTGATGCACGCCACGGCGGATGCCGCCGATGCGGAGGTGCCATTCTGATGCTCGACTATAATCACCGACCCTCCAGCGCCGAGATCATCAACGCGGTCATCGACAAGGCGATCGAATCCGAACGTGCTGCGACGGCGCCGAGGACCTATCTCGGCGGCTCCCGTCTCGGACACGCCTGCGAACGCGCGCTTCAGTTCGAATTCACGGATGCACCGAAGGACGATGGTGCCGACTTCGGTGGCCAGACGCTGCGGATCTTCGAGATCGGACACGCGCTCGAAGATCTCGCTGTCCGTTGGCTTCGGGCTGCCGGGTTCGATCTCTACACCCGCAAGGGTGATCGCCCCGATGGCGAGCAATTCGGCTTCTCCGTCGCCGGCGGCTGTATCCGCGGTCATGTCGACGGAATCATCGCCGCCGCACCCGAGCCGCTGGAGATCAGGGTTCCCGCGCTCTGGGAATGCAAGACGATGAACGCAAAGAACTGGCGCGAGACCGTGGCCAAGGGCGTCGTCGTGGCGAAGCCCGTCTACGCGGCGCAGATCGCCCTCTACCAAGCCTATATGGATGCCAGCGTTCCAGGCGTCGCCGCCAATCGTGCGCTGTTCACCGCCATCAACAAGGACACCGCAGAGCTTCACCACGAGCTCGTGCCCTTCGACGCAGGCCTCGCTCAACGGATGAGCGACCGCGGTGTGAGGATCCTGCAGGCGACCGACGCCGGGGAACTGCTGCCACGGATCGCCACGACGCGCGACTTTCATGAGTGCCGGATGTGCCCATGGGCGAAACGCTGCTGGGGGCTGCCGGCATGAGTGAGAACAATGTCGTCTCCCTCGATGCGTGGCGCGATTTCAATGACGCCGCGCCGCAGACCGATCCCTTCGACATCGAGCCTGATCCCGAACAGATCGCCGTCTTTCTCGATGTCGTCTTCAGCTATTGCGAGGGCTGGGTGCCGCTGCGGGGCTTCGTCGACAAGGGTCAGGGCATAGACGGCCGCCCCCACAACGCGTGGATCGAAGTTGACAGCACCCTGCTGGAGAAATCCGTCGCCTTCGCTGGCTGGGCGGCGCGCGAGGGTACCGCCTTCTATGTCGTGCCGGGCACCGTCGCCGAGACCGGCAAGGCCAAGGCCGCCGACGTCCTGCAGATGCAGACGGTGCTGGTGGACCTCGACGCGGGCGACATTACAGCCAAGCTCGATCATCTCATCCGGCATCTCGGCGAACCGACCCTGCTCGTCGAAAGCGGCGGCCGCACGCCGGACGGTCTGGACAAGCTCCATGTCTGGTGGCGCTTGAGCGAACCGGTCGAGGGTGAGGACATCGTGCTTCTCTGCCGGCTGCGCGGCGACATCGCGGTGAAGGTGGGCGGCGACACGCATTTCCGTTCCGCCCACCAGCCGATCCGTCTGGCCGGCTCCGTCTATCACAAGGGCGGGTTCAAGCGGTTGGTGAACATCCGTCGCCACAGCCCCCGCGTCGAGGTCCACCTGCGCGACTTCGCCGAACT
>JABMNR010000037.1 GCA_013203465.1 Alphaproteobacteria bacterium | reverse complement strand
GCCGCCCTCGTGCCGGCGATCGCTAGCACCGGGCTCTTGGCGGCGAAGTTCGTCGCCGGCTTGGTCCCTGCCATCGCTACCGCTGTTCCAGCGATCTGGGGCATGACGGCCGCACTGCTCGCCAGCCCGATCACATGGATCGTCGCCGGCATCGCAGCACTCGCGGGTGCGATCTACCTGATCGTCCAGCACTGGGACCCGATCCGGGCCTGGCTTCTGTCGTTCTGGGAACCGATCCGCGCCGCCTTCGATCAGGGCTTCGTCGAGGGCGTTCTCGAGGTCTTGGCTCGCTTCAGCCCTGTGACACTCGTCGCCGAGGCCGTTCGGACCTTGGTGCAATGGCTGACCGGCGTCGATCTGTTTGCGCTCGGGTCGGAGTGGGCCGGGCGTCTCTGGGATGGCCTGCGCGACCGCTGGGCCGCCATGCAGGCATGGCTCCGGGACGCCGTCGCGGGGCTCACCGAGTGGATGCCGGAGTGGGTGAAGGCGCAGCTCGGGATCGACCTCACGGCGAACATTGCGGCTCATCCGGCGCTGGACCACGGACAGCCGGGCGCCGCATCCGGCGGTGCGGCATCGTCCCGCCTGCTGCCCGACGTGATGGTCCTGCCGCCGGTGCCACCGGAGGTCGGCGTGCGTGCTGAAGTCCGCTCCGCGGGCGACGCCCTTGGGGCGGTCGCCCGAGCACCGACTGTCCCCGCGACGACGCCGATCGCCATGTCGGTCCCGCGAGTGGGTCTCCCCCAATGGGTCGGGGCAGCAACGGACGGCGGTCCGTCCGGACCATCTTTCGAGGCAGCACCTCTGCTGGTTCCCAACCCGACCTTGCCAGCGGCACCCGCGCTGCCGGCACTGTCGGCGATCCCGATACCCACCGGCCCTCTTGATGCCGCGACCGGCGACCCGTCTTCCATCCTCTATCCGGGTGCCCGCCAAGCAGCGGCGCCGACCGCCCCGGCCGCTGAGCCCCCCAGCGTCTCGATCACCATCGCCGAGGGCGCGGTCAGGATCGCGCTCGACGGCGCAGCCGATCCCGATCGTCTCGCCGCCGCGATCGAGGATCACCTGGCTTCGGTCGCCCGGCGCGCCGCGTCGGAGGCCCGCGCGGCCCTGCACGACTGAGGTCGTCATGCCCGAGATCATGATGGCGCTCGGCGAGTTCCGCTTCGCGCTCGATACCGCCGCCTACGATCGGCTCAGGCGTTCCGACACCTATCGTTGGCAGGCCCAGGACCGTCTCGGCCGCCGGCCGGCCCAGCAGTTCACCGGGCACGGGCCATCGACCGTCGAACTCGAGGGCACGATCTATCCGGCCTTTCGCGGCGGGCTCGGCCAGATCACCGCCATGCGCGAGGCCGCCGACGCCGGCACGCCACTGGAGATGGTCGACGGCACCGGCAGGGTCTGGGGTCTCTGGTGCATTCTCGACCTCCGTGAGACCCAGGCCGTGTTCCTTGCCGACGGCGTGCCGCGCAAGCTGGAGTTCTCCATCAAGCTGGTCGCCTACGGAGAGGACGCATGACCGCTGTCCGCTACCTGACCCGCGACGGCGACATGCTCGACTGGATCTGCTGGCGCCACTACGGCCGCAGCGACACGCTCGAAGTCGTGCTCGCCGCCAATCCCGGCCTAGCCGAGCGCGGGCCGTTCCTGCCGGCTGGCATCGAGCTGATCCTGCCCGACATCCAACCGCCGGCGCCGCGACGCATCCTGCGCATCTGGGGATGAGCGATGCCCTGGACCCCAGCGTTCCGGCTCGAAGCCGACGGCCGCGACGTCACGGCTGCGATCCGCGACCGGTTGCTGGCGCTCCGCATCGACGACGAGGCGGAGACCAAGAGCGACCGGCTCAGCCTCACTCTCGACGATCGCCCGCGGCTGGACGGCGCCGTCGCCGACCTGCCGACGCCCGACACCATGCTGTCGGTATGGCTCGGCTACCGCGAGACCGGCGCCATCGACATGGGCCGCTACCGGGTCGACGAGATCACCTACAGCGGTCCGCCGGCCACACTGGAGGTCAAGGCGACCGCCGCCGCTCTGGGCCAGGATATCCGTGCGGCCCGTTCCCGTTCCTGGCACCGCCAGACCCTCGGCGATCTCACCCGCACCATCGCTGCGGACCACGGGTTGGAAGCGCTGATCGAGGCGTCTCTCGATGCGATCCCACTGCCCCATCTGGATCAGACGACCGAAAGCGACATCGCTTTCCTGGCGCGCATCTCGAACCGGTACGACGCTGTCTCACGGCCGCTCGGGCCGGTCCTGGCGGTCGTCCGGCGCGGTACCGCAACCACGGCGTCGGGTGCGCTGCTACCGGCGGTGACGCTGACGCCGACCGAGGTCACGCGCTGGTCCTACACCTATGCCGCCCGCCGCGAGGCCGGCGCTGCCGGCGACCAACGCGGCGGCCTGCGCGCCTGGTGGTGGGATATCGCCGCCGGCGAGTCCCGAAAGATCGAGCAGGGATCGCCGCCCTACGAAGACATCCGCCGCCTGCACGACAGCGAGGCCGATGCCAGGGCGTCGATCGCCACTCGCGCCAACACGGCCGCCCGGTCCAACGCCGAGTTGTCGATCGACCTGCCGGGGCGCCCCGACATCCAGGCCGAAACCACCCTCGTTCTGTCCGGGTGGCGGCCGCTGATCCCCATCCGGTGGCGGATGACCCGCGTCGCTCACGACCTGAAGCCCGCTGGATACACCTGCCGGATCGGGGCCGAGGTCTTGCCCGACCTGTTTGATCCGACCGCTGGCGCGACCGCCCAATGAGGAGACCGTCATGAACCGTCCCGTCCGCGACGGCGGTCGCATCGTCATGCCCGAAGCCGAGTTCGAGCAATTGCTGGAGCGCGCGGCCGAGACCGGCGCGCGCAAGGCTCTCGATGATGTCGGGCTCGGCGGTGACGACGCGGCCGACGACATTCGCGATCTGCGTTCGTTGCTCGGATGCATGCGGCTCGCGAAGCGCACGGCTGTCCAGACCGCTGTTCGGCTGATTACCACCGGCATCCTGCTCGCCCTGATGGCGGGCATCGCCATCAAGCTGAAGCTGTTTGGCAACGGCCCCTGACAGGCGCTTCCGGTCCTCAACCCACCAACCCGCCAAACGGCGGGTTTTTTTGTGCCCGGAGACCACCCATGACGACCACCACCTTCAAACACTGGCGCGACGTGCCCGGTGGCGCCTGGCGCTGGAAGAATTTCTCCCCTGCGGAGATTGCCTGCCGTGGCAGCGGCTCCTTGCTGCTCAACGAGGAGGCGTTGGACAAGCTTCAGGCGCTCCGTGATTGGATCGGCAAGCCGCTCATCGTACGTTCGGCCTATCGCAGCCCTGAGCACAACCGTGCTGTTGGCGGCGCGCCGCGCTCGAAGCACATGGATGGCACGGCCTTCGACATCGCCATGGCCAACCACGACCCGATGGCCTTCGAGGCCGCCGCCCGAGCCGTCGGCTTCCTCGGCTTCGGTTACTAAGCCCGGATATAACAGGCATCGCTGTGTGGCAGGTCAAAGGCGAAGTAGTGCGCTTTCTGCTCGACCCCGCCAATCCACACCAACGCTTCGCCGAAATCCGCCTGGCCATGACCCGGATCGTGGGACAGCGGCACGAACATCTCACGCCCCCGACGGCGGTGTTCGCGCATGTAGTCCTTCACGATCGTATAGCCGCCCACGAAGCCATGCTCGCTGCGAAGACGATCGAAAACCCGCTTGGCCGTGTGCCGTTGCTTGCGGTGTTGGCCAATATCTTCGCGAAGCCACTGATCGATGATCTCGGTGAAACCATCCAGCTTCGGGCGCCTGATCTCCGCTTTGCGCCGATAACCAGGCGGAACCGAAAAACTCAGCATCTTCCTCACGCTTTCGCGCGATATCCCAAAATGACGCGACGCCGCGCGACCGCTCATGCCATCACGACACGCAATGCGAACCTTGCGATACAGTTCCACGGTGAAAATCCCCCGCCCTCCCTGAAAACAGAAAGGGCCAAAGTGGCAGAGTTTTAATCCGCCAAAAGCGGGACTATCCCGCTTCTACCGTGGAAGACTTTTGCACCGCCCATTACATCGTTAGTGTTAAGGCGGACAAGGCGGCTAAATAGCCGTCTGAAACACTATTACCAATAGTGTTTCACGACGCCGGAGGCCCCGGCGGGCAGGAAAGCCGCCGGGCGCTGCCCGGCTGCACGTCACTAAGTGAGGTCCACGAAAAGACAGAGGAACGCCGAGCCGTGCGGCTCCGGTGCCTTGTCCTTCGGGGGAGCCCATTCGGCTCGGGTGTTGCGGCACAGAGGGCCTACACCTTCCAAAAGCCCAACCAGCTCGGGACACGCGGCTTTCAAGTGCGTAAGTGGCAGCAAGTCCTTATACCTCCTAAGAGATTGACTCTCTTCATGTACTCGTGAATCCTGAGATTCGCGCAACAAAAAGGAAAGCGTGAGGGGCATGAGCGAGAAAAATTTTCTGCGAACAATATCCGATCTCAGTAAAATAATTACTCCAATTGATAGCACAATTCGATTTCCAGAGATTCTGGGTATACTTATAGATAAATATGATGATGCTATTGACGTATTTTGCAAACTGATAGTTGAATCGGAATCAAGTGCCGATGTTCTGCGAAAAATTCGGTCTCCTGACCGTGATGCAGATGAAAGAATGGCCCTTCTCAAGATGTACAGGCGCTGTGTTTCGCCTGTTCTCGATACGGAAACAACAAAAAAAATCAAAAAAATCGATAGCGAAACGCTAATAGAAGCTTATGGAGAAACATTTAAACCAATCGCTAAGTTGAAAAGCCAATTTTCTTCATTACCAAAGGAATACAAATACGCGTTAGCAGCTCTAGTTGGTGAGTATGATACACGCGGACAGTTAGGTTATCAGCTTACTGGCGCGTTTTTCGATTGGTTTGAAGAGCATTTTTCTGGGCGTTATACGATTGAGGGGCCGCGCGGAGCAGGCCGGGACATTGAGTTGTCGGAGCTATACCCCGCGTATAAAGGCTCCTATCCGTGTGATTTTGTCATACGTCGCTGCACAGACAACGAAATTCTGGCAGTAGGTTTTGCGCGCTATGACTCGACGCGCGGTGGGGCACAATCCGATGATCGCACCGGAGGCAACGCGAACAAGGTGGAGAAAGCCAAAGTTTTCGATAAGGTGACACCAACACGATTGAAATTGATCTTCCTCTCTGATGGGCCAGGGCTGATGCATGGCGATACTTGGGAAGAGGCTTGCATCCTCGATGGTCAGTGGGATGGCCGGGTGCGCGTAATCACGCTTAAGCTCGCTGCGGCGCGTATGTCGCCTGATTGGTTGGAAAGCTAGATCGTTCCAATTTGCCTGATTTCGTCGCCATAGGCATCGAAGAGGCGGCTGTCAACCACAAAGGCGCAGAGGGCACCCGTTCTTTTTATGGCGGGAAACGGAAGCTCCAAGACCTTCGCCTTCCGGTCATTCACGTAGTCACCCATAGGCTCTAAACCGTGTCTCATACGCCGCAAGGTTGCCTTCGCGGCGCTGAATGAAGCATCAATGCCTATATATCGCCGCCCAAGATCGCGCGCCGCATGGAGCGTCGTGCCGGACCCGCAGAAGGGATCGATCACAAGATCGCCCGTGTCAGAACTCGCGCCGACGATCATCTTGATCATTTGAAGGTTCTTCTCGGTCGGATAGCCAGTGATTTGGATGCTCTGATGATGCGCATCCCGGTACTGGTCCCAATAATCGGTGAGCGACCTCTTTTTATCTGAGGACAAATAGACCTTGCGGCGCGGATTGCTGTTACGTGACCAATGAATATCGCCTTGCCGGTCCAGCTCGTCCAGCTTCGAAGGTGCGTACTGCCAATGTTTGCCTGGCGGGGGTAGCACGCCGCGCCAAGGCTGGCCGGTTTCCCCGTTTCGCGTACCAGGAGCGTGCACCGGGACAAGTTTGAAGCGCCGCCCCAGCTTGTCCGTCTTCGTGTATTCCTTTTCTATCCATGCCTGTTCGGGCTCTATGCCCGGCTGATTCCACTTGTACGTTTTGCCCTTCGAATAAAAGAGAATGTAGTCATTGATGTTGGCATACTGTTTACGAGTGAAGTTCTTACTGCTGCACTTCCGGCGGGTAATCAAATTGCGGAAGTTGTCCACCCCGAAAATCTCGTCCATCAGAACCTTGAGATGCGCGACCATTTGATGCCCGATATGGACATAGATTGATCCATCATCGCTCAGACATTCGCGCATCAGGATCAAGCGGCGGCGCATGAATTCAAGATAAGCGGCCTGCCCCATACTGTCCTTGTAGGCATGCTCCAATTCACGAGAGTGAAAATCAAACCCTGTTCCATATGGCGGATCAAGATAAAATAAAGTCGCTTTCTTCTTTTCAGCTAGCAGTTCGTTTAGAACAAAAAAGTTATCATCTAAAATAAAAGAATCTTCCGGGATAGAATTAATCTCATACTCTTTGTCTATTTTAAACTCTAGAAACGTACGATTAGAGCGCTGAATTATATCGTTGATTGGAGCTTTGTTTGGGTAAGTTAACGTTACCGATGATTTTTCATCCGGTAGTGGCGTAGATTCTTCATGAAAATCAAGTGCGGATATAGCATCCGAGGAGTGCTGCTCGCGCTTTGTAATGCCTGTAGCCATGATTCCACCTTTCGGTAACCAAAATGGAACAGACAACGAACCGTGTCAACATTTTACTGCAATAACCCCACATTTATCTAGTGAGGTAAACGCAATTTGATTGGTAACCAGATTTAGCGAATGATGTCCTGTTGTTCCTGCTCTGTCAGCCGCATTGTGTTTCCCCTAGGTGACGCGCGCGCCCGGCGCGCGCGTGTCCTTATTGGATAATCACACACTGGTGAAGGACGGGCATGAGCTCGTACGCTTATTGGAAATTGAAGGTATTGGAGTCCGCGCTGCTCTTTGGGTTCACAGCAACGACACGAGTATTTGGCAACTTTGGATCGTGCCTCAGCACGATTTCAAGGATAAACGGCAGTTTTATCACAAAATTTCGTTAATATTGTCCAAAAATCGCGAAGTTTTCTCTAATATTGATGCTGCAGATGTTGAAATGGTTGCAGAAACGCACCCCGCGCTACCTGCGTTATCAAAATTCATTAGAATTGAAGGCTTTGATTCGGCTCATATTTCTAACAATATATTTAATGAATTTTTCATCCCTGATGGAATCATATTACGAATAGCGTTATAAGAAAGAATAGATTCACCTTCGATAGTACGAATTAATAGATCTTCAGTGATAGTCTAGATATTTGTTACCCTCTCACCCAAAACTCCCCCACGCCACCAGCATGTGCGCCGCGCTCTTGGCCGCCAGTGCGTTGATCGTGAACGTGGGGTTCACGGCGCCGGTGGTGGGGAAGAGGCTGGAACCGGCGAAGTAGAGGTTGGGCAGGTCGTGGGCGGCGCCGTTGCCGTCGGCGACGGAGGTGGCGGGGTCTGTGCCCATGATCGTTCCGCCCATGGTGTGCATCTGGTGACGACCGCCGACCCAGGAGTCGCGCGCGCCGGCTGCTTCCATCACCGCCTTGCCCTGGGCCGCACCGGCCTGCCAGCAGGCGATGGCGTCGGGGCCGAAGCTGTGGCTGACGGTGGCCAGCGGCACGCCGTTGGCGTCCTTGTTGCCCGTCAGCACGACGCGGTTGTCGGCGTCGGCCAGGCTCTCGCCGCAGAAGGTCATGGTCGCCAGGTGCTGGGCGGCATCGCGCAGGAAACTGTCGAGCGCGGGGCCGAACAGCTCCGGGCGCATGTTGGCGATGCCGAGCAGGTCGTTGGGCTTCAACGCATTGGCGATCAGCCAGCTAAAGCTGCCGACGTAGCCCCGCGCCGGGTCCTTGGCGTAGTCGTCCTGGCACATGAGCTGGCCGCCGGTACGGCCCAGGTAATTGTCCGTCTCCTCCTCGAACAGGCCGTAGGCGTTGCAGGTGCTGTGGGCCATCATGTAGCGCCCCACCGCGCCGCTGCGGTTGGCCAGGCCGCCATCGGCCGAGTTGAGCAGGATGCGCGGGATCTCGAAGACATAGGCCGCCAGCACGACAACGCTGGCCTCGATGGTGTGAAGCTGGCCCGTGGCATCGTGATATTCGACGCCTGTGGCGCGATCGCCCGCCGGGTTGGTCAGCACACGCGCGACCGGGGCGTCGTTGATCAGGGTGGCGCCCGCCTCCAG
>JABMNR010000036.1 GCA_013203465.1 Alphaproteobacteria bacterium | reverse complement strand
TGGTCAACCCGATCAGCGCCGATCTCGATGTCATGCGCCCGGCGATCCTGCCGAACCTGTTGGCCGCCGCCGCGCGTAACGCCAATCAGGGCTTTCCCGATCTCGGCCTGTTCGAGGTCGGCCCGGAATACGCCGGCGACCGGCCGGAGGACCAGGCCTGGGTGGCGAGCGGTCTGCGCGCTGGCCGCAGCGGACCACGCGACTGGCGCAAGTCGGACCGGCCGGTCGATCTGTTCGACGCCAAGGCTGATGCGATCGCCCTGCTGGACGCCATGGAGGCGCCGACCGCCAACCTGCAGGTCTCGACCGACGCGCCGGCTTGGTATCACCCGGGCCGCTCCGGCTGCCTGCGGCTGGGACCGAAGGTGCTGGCCCGGTTTGGCGAGGTGCATCCCCGCATCCTGCGCGCCTTCGACCTCAAGGGTCCGGCGGTGGCATTCGAGGTGTTGCTGGACGCGGTCCCCATGCCCAAGCGCAAGGGTTCGCAACGCCCGCTGCTGGAACGCATCGCCTATCAGCCGGTGGTCCGCGACTTCGCCTTCGTGGTGGACGAGGCGGTGGTCGCCGAGAAGATCGTCCGCGCCGCCGCCGGCGCCGATAAGGCGTTGATCGACGGCGTCCATGTGTTCGATGAATACCGAGGTCCTGGCGTCGAAGGCGGCTGCAAGTCGATCGCCATTGAGGTCATCCTGCAGCCGCGCGAAGCCACGCTGACCGACGAGCAGATCGAGACGGTCTCGGCGAAGATCGTCGCGGCGGTCGAGAAACACACCGGTGGAGTGTTGCGGGGGTAAGGGTGAGTGGAGATAAGGGTAAAGAGTAGCCTCACCCCTTTGCCTGCACGAACCGCATCTGGTCGTTGCGCAGCTCCAGCGCCGTCAGCACGCCGGTGAAAAAGGCACCGGTATCGAGATTGATACGGTGGCGCATGATCGTCGGCTCCTCGAACGGTTCCTCGGGCGTGTGGCCGTGCACCACGACGACCGGGAACGGCCACGGCCTCTCGGGGTACAGGAAGGGGTCGCGAATCCAGCTCACCACCCCAAGCGGTTGATCCTGAAGCGGGCGGCGCGGATCGAGGCCGGCATGGGCGAACATCCAGTCGCCGATCCGGTGGATCGGGACCATGGCGCGCACCGCGTCCTGGACGAACAGCGGTACCGCGCGTCGAAGGGCGTCGACGATGGCGTCCGGACGTTGCGCCGCGGCGATGCCGAACGCCGCCCAGGTCTCGCCCCCGCCGTTGGTGCGCCAGAGGTTGAGCTCATCGGCGGTCAGCCGATTGTCCAACGCCGCCCGCAACCAGCCATCATGGTTGCCGAGAAGCAGCACATCCTCGACCGGCAAACGGTCGCCGATAAACATCCCGAGCCCACCGGCGGCCAGGCCGAGCGCGTTGACCACATCCGGCCCGCGATCGATCAAATCACCGAGAAAAATGCAGCTCGCACGATCGATCCCCGGGCCGATCGCATCCTCGGCCAGCGCCTCCAGCAGAGGTTCCAGAAGATCCGCCCGGCCATGAACATCGCCGATGGCGGCGATGAAATGATCGGTATCGGCCGGCTTCGGCGTGTTGCGCCACGGTCCGCGTTCAATACGTGCCATGCCGCCACGAAACCGGATGGCGGCTTTGTTGGCAAGGATGGTCGGAATGTGAGTGACGCTTCGGTGGAAAATACTGGAACGAGAGCAGGCCGGCCCGTCCGGGGGGCGGTGAGGGCCGGCCCTTCTCGTTCGGCAAGCTGGGGCAGCCTGCCAAGCAGCCCGGATCATCCAGAGGACAGCCCGACCGAACCGGTATGGGTTCGACCGGGGTTGGTCGCGGCGCGCGGGGCGGTGCGCCGACACCTTGATCCGAACTCTTCCCTGAAAGTGGCGTGGTGGCCAAGCAAACACCAGTCACAAGCCGCTCCCACGCGGACACGGAGACGTGAGGCGTCCGTGTTCATGCGCGGTCTACCCCCAGGTCGTCGAGGGCGATTGTTGTTACAGGCGGTTGCAGGCGCTGATCACCGCCTTGACCGGGGCCATGGTGATGTCGGTGTCGATGCCGACGCCGAACACGCTCTCGCCGTTCTCATCCGGTGCCTTGAGCTCGATATAGGCGGCGGCCTCGGCGTCGGAACCGACCGAGCGGGTGTGTTCGGCGTAGTCCTTGAGCTTGAACGTCAGCCCAAAAGCATCACGCATCGCCTTGGAAAACGCGTTGACCGGCCCATTACCCTCGGCCTCCAGAACATGGGCCTCGCCGTCACAGATCACTTCCGCCCGAACGCGCACCACTTTGGTCGATCCCACCACCCGGTTTACCTCGAAGGATTGTAATGCGAAGCGGCCACTCGGCTGGGTCACGTATTCGGTTTCGAAAGCTTCCCAGATTTCGGCCGAGTTGATCTCCTTGCTGGAGGCATCGGTCAGCCGTTGGATCACCTGGCTAAACTGTGCCTGCCACTGCTTGGGCAGGCGGATATGGTGGTCGGTCTCCAGGATGTAGGCGATCCCCCCCTTGCCCGACTGCGAGTTGACCCGAATGATCGCCTCGTAATCCCGGCCGATGTCGGCTGGATCGATCGGCAGGTATGGCACCTCCCAAATCTCCTTGTTCGACTCCTTGATCGCCTTCATGCCCTTGTTGATGGCGTCCTGATGCGAGCCCGAGAACGCGGTGTGCACCAACTCACCGGCATAGGGATGGCGGGGGTGGATCGGCAGCTGGTTGCAGTACTCGGCGGTTTCCATCAACGCGTTGATGTCGGAGAAATCCAACCCGGGGTCGACACCCTGGGTGAACAGGTTCAGCCCCAGGGTCACCAAATCGACGTTGCCGGTGCGTTCGCCATTACCGAACAACGTGCCCTCAATCCGCTCGGCGCCCGCCATCACCGCCAACTCGGCCGTCGCCACGCCGGTACCCCGGTCGTTGTGCGGGTGCACCGACAGCACGATGCGATCACGCCGGGTGAAGTGGCGGTGCATCCACTCGATCTGGTCGGCGAAGATATTGGGCGTCGACGTCTCGACCGTGGACGGCAAATTGATGATTATCTTGTTGTCGGTGATCGGCATCCAAACGTCCATCACCGCCTCGCAAACCTCCAAGGCGTAATCGAGTTCGGTCCCGGTGAAGCTCTCCGGCGAGTATTGCAACTGAACATCGGTGCCTTTCAGCACGCCGAGACGATCCCGGATCATCTCGGCACCGTCGGTGGCGATCTTCTTCACGCCGGCCTGATCCTGCTGGAACACCACGCGACGCTGCAACTCCGAGGTCGAGTTGTACAGATGGACAATGACGCTCTTGGCGCCGACCAGGCTTTCCAAGGTACGGTCGATCAGTGGCTCGCGGGCTTGGGTCAACACCTGGATCGTCACGCCGTCGGGGATCAGATCCTCCTCGATCAACTGCCGGACGAAGCTGAAATCCGTGTCGGAGGCCGAGGGAAAACCAACCTCGATCTGGGTGAAGCCCATCTTGACCAAAGTATCATACATCCGGCGCTTGCGCGGCCCGTCCATCGGGTCGACTAGCGCCTGGTTGCCGTCGCGCAGATCGACCGAGCACCAGATTGGCGCCTTGTCGATAACCTTGCTCGGCCAGGTTCGGTCGGGCAGATCGACTGTCGGATAGGGGCGGTACTGCAAAGGGGACATGGTATGCGGCATGGGACTCTCCTGTGGCGCCGGACGATCAGATCCGGCCCGAACGTGGTCGGGCCGGGGCGCCTCGTCGTATCGTGGTGTCTCGGGTGATGATGGCCGTCGGCACGTCCGTCACCGAATTCGCCTCAACGCAAGACACACGGGTCCGGCGATGACGGAATGTGGTGCCAGGGATTTCGTAAGAATACACGCCGATCATTGCCGGCTCCGGAACCTACGGGGTGGACGCACTGCGCGACGGACTCTGTCCCGGTCTCTCCTCAGAGAGCCGGGTTCATAAGTCGTAGACCGAGGCCTAGCGTCAAGGTTCCAAACATCATGGTGTTAAGAGTTGAGCCACAAGCGGCCGGTGGGGTCAAGCAGTTCTGGTGTCTATGTGGCGCAACCTCTATATGCGTTCGTCATGCACCGGCGGTTCT
Source organism: Alphaproteobacteria bacterium (assembly GCA_013203465.1). GTDB lineage: Bacteria > Pseudomonadota > Alphaproteobacteria > Thalassobaculales > Thalassobaculaceae > JABMNR01. The sequence goes on along the minus strand of JABMNR010000036.1, from coordinate 40,407 downwards.
TATTCATAGCCTCGATCATCTGGTCGCTGGCCATACACCCGGTTTCGGCGGAACCTCTGGATCGTCCCGTCTGGACGTTTACCCTGGAAAACGACCTGCCGGCCGACACGGATCGATACTACACCAACGGCTTCCGCATCGGCCGGACCAGTGCCTTGAACGACGTGCCGACAGTCATGATCGACGCCGCGTCGTCTGTGCTTGGGCCGATCGGCGACGTGCGCTGGCGGGCCGGCCTGGGTCAGTCACTCTACACCCCAACCGAGATCGATCGCGAAACGCCCAACCCAACGGATCAACCCTACGCCGCGTGGCTGTACGGTACGGTGGGCTTGATCAACGATGTGACCCTCGATGGCCATAGCCGCCAGACCAGCGTCTTGCTGTCGCTCGGCGTGGTCGGGCCGGCGGCGTTGGGCGAGCAGACCCAGGATTTCGTGCATGACTTGATCGGCTCGCAGGATCCGCAGGGTTGGGACTCCCAACTGGACAATGAGCCGGCGCTGTTGCTCACCGTTGAGCGGCGCTGGGTGGTGCCGTCACGTGAGATAATCTCGGGTTTGCGTGCCGACCTGGCGCCGCACGCCGGTCTGGCACTTGGCAATGTGTTCACCCACGCGGCGGCCGGCATGACCCTGCGCTTCGGTGAGCCGCCGAACGGCGATTACGGCCCGCCCCGGATACAACCACACACGCCGGGCTCGGAGTATTTCGCCCCGGCCACGGACGGCGCGTCGTTCAACTGGTATGTGTTCACCGGAATCGAGGGCCGCGCGGTCGCGCGCAATATTTTTCTCGACGGCAACACCTTCGGCGACTCAGCCAGTGTCGAGAAAAACCCCTTCGTGATGGATGCATCGGCCGGTGCGGTGGTTGTCATCGGCAATTTGCGCCTCGCCTACATCCACGCGCTACGAACCCAGGAGTTCGAAGGACAGGCCGGACCCAGCGTGTTCAGCGGCCTTAGCGTCGGTTGGCGATTCTGATGTGTGATCACCCGGCGTCGAGAAATCCCAACACCGCCGCGTTGAACAGCGCCGGCTGCTCGATGTTGGACAGGTGCGCCGCGTCCGGTAGCACCGTCAATCGGGCGCCGGCGATGCGTTGCTGGATGTCACGGGCCATATCGGGCGTGGTCCCTGGGTCATCAGCGCCGACGATCACCAACACCGGCGCGGTGATGGCGCCGATGGTCTCGCGCTGATCCATCGCCTGGATGGCGCGGCAACAACCGACGAACCCCTGAACCGGTGTGCTCAGGATCATGCCCCGCACCTGGGCGACCGCGTCCGCACCCGTGGTGTGGAACGGCTTGGTGAACCAGCGATCGATGGTGGCGTCGACCACGCCGGGCAGGCCCTTGGCCTCGGCGGTTTCGATCCGGCCTTCCCACAACTCCGGCGGTCCCATGTAGGCGGCGGTATCGCATAACACGACACGGTCGACCCGATCGGGATGCAGCGTGGCCAACCGTTGGCCGACCATCCCGCCTTTCGATAGACCGCAGTAGTGAGTTTTCTCGATGCCCAGATGGTCGAGCAGACCGACGGCATCGTTCACCAGCATCTCGATCGTGTATGGCCCCACCGGCGCGTCCGACCGGCCGTGGCCCCGGCTGTCATAACGGATAACCTGGAACCGGGGCTCCAGCGCCGGCATCTGCGGGTCCCACATGTGCAGGTTGGAGGCGAGCGAATTCGACAACAGGAGCGCCGCGCCGTCCTCGCGGCCCGAGACCTCATAATACAGCTGGGTGCCGTTGATCGACGCGTAGGGCATCACCGTCCTCCTTCCATCACCGGCCCGCTTTGGACCGGCCCACTTTGGACCGGCCCGCATTAGACGGGGATCAGCGCGCGCAGATCAAGCCGTGATCAAGGACGCGCGAGCGGTGTATCGCCTGCCTCGACAGCCGAGGGCTTCTCGGGTCGAATGCCGGGGAGCTTAACGACGGAGAGCCAACCATGCCGACGGAAGCCACGCCCCCGGTCGAGCCGCTGCCCAGCGCGGCACTCTACCGTCACAGCGATCTCTCATCGCCCGGCTTCAAGACCACCAAGGATCTTGAAGATGTTGAGACCCTGGTCGGCCAGGAACGCGCGTTGGAGGCGGTCCGCTTCGCCGCGCGGATGCGGGCCCGTGGTTACAATCTGTTCGTAATCGGGCCGAAAGGCTCCGGCAAGCACACCGCGGTCCGCCGCTATCTGCAGGAACGCGCCCGAAATTTCCCGTCGCCCGAAGACCAGGTCTACGTCCACAATTTTGCCGACGCGCACCGGCCAATCGCCCTGACGTTGCCCACCGCTGCCGGACCGATCCTGGCGCGGGCCATGGATAAGATGATCGCCGATCTGACGGCCACCGTACCGTCGGTGTTTGAGGGCGAGGATTACCGGCTGCGGCGTCAGGCCATCGATAAATCCTTCGCCGGGCGTGGGGAAGCGGCCTTCAAGATTGTCGCCGAGGAAGCGGCGAAACATGGCCTTGCCCTGCTGCGGACCGAACATGGCCTGGCCGTCGCCCCCGTCGAGGACGGCAAGCCCATGCCGCAGGAGCGGTTCGCCGCCTTGCCTCAGACCGACCGCGAGCGTTTGCAGAAAGCGATTCTGGAAGTCCAAGGGCAACTCCAAGAGGTGATGCGCCACGCGCCGATCCTGGAACGCGAGCGCCAGGAAACGATCGGCGCGCTCGACCAATCGGTGGCCGAGGCCCTGATCCAGGTGGTGGTGGACGAGGCGCGCGCGGCATTGCCCGAGATACCGGTCCTGAGCACCTGGCTGGACGCGATGCGCGCTGATCTGGTCACCCATATCCAGCTATTCGCCCGGGACGACAACCCTGTTAATACACAGTCACGGTCCGGACCACCGGCCCCCGGCAGCACGTCACGACGGCGCTATGAGGTGAACGTGCTGGTGACCCATGAGGTGGATCGCGGCGCGCCCGTGGTGATGGAGGATCATCCCACCTTGGGCCGGCTAATCGGCCGGATTGAGCACCGGGCGCAGCAAGGGGCGATGATCACGGATTTTACGCTGATCCGCCATGGCGCGCTGCATGCGGCCAATGGCGGCTATTTGCTGCTCGATGCCCAGAAATTGGTCACACAACCGCATGCCTGGGACGCGCTCAAACGCGCGCTGTACTCCGGAAAGATCACCATCGAAGGCCCCGACGAGGCCGCCGCCACGGCTCTGGCGGTCTCGATTCAACCATCCTCGGTACCCCTCGATGTCAAGGTGGTGCTGTTCGGCGATCATCGCATTCATCTCCTATTGTCCTCAATGGATGCGGATTTCGGCGACCTATTCAAGGTGGCGGCCGATTTCGACGAGGTATTGGCGCGCGATCCGGAACACGACCAACTCTACGCTCGGCTGATTGCCACCATACAACGCCGCGAGCGGCTGCGTCCGTTCGACCGCAAGGCGGTGGAGCGGGTGATCGAGCATTGCTCGCGTCTGGTGTCTGATGCCGAGAAGCTCACCACCCGGGTCGGTCGGATCGCCAACGTGTTGCGCGAGGCGGACTATGTCGGCCGCGAACGCAATCACAAGGTAATCCGCGCCAACGACGTGGAGGACGCGCTCGATGCGCAGCGACGCCGGGTCGACCGGATCGAGCGTCAGGCGCGCGAGCAGATCTTGCGGGAGACGGTCCTCATCTACACCGAGGGTGAGGCGGTCGGCCAGGTCAACGGCCTGAGCGTCCTGCAAATCGGTGCCCATGCCTTTGGCCGGCCGACGCGGATCACCGCCCGCGTTCGGGTCGGCACCGGCCGGGTCATCGACATTGAGCGCGAGGTCGATCTCGGAGGCCCACTGCACTCCAAGGGCGTGCTGATTCTGCAAGGCTACCTCGCCTCGCGCTACGCGATCTCGGCCCCCACGTCATTACAGGCCAGCTTGGTGTTCGAGCAATCCTATGGCGGGGTCGACGGCGACAGCGCGTCCTCGACCGAGCTTTACGCCCTACTCTCGGCACTGTCGGACATTCCGATCCGCCAAGGCCTCGCGGTCACCGGCTCGATCAACCAGATGGGCGCCGTTCAAGCAATCGGCGGCGTGAACGAAAAGATCGAAGGCTTCTTCGACCTCTGCGAGGCGCGCGGTCTGACCGGCGATCAGGGAGTACTCATCCCGGCCGCCAACACCGTCCATTTGATGCTGAAATCGGAGGTGCGCGCCGCGGTTGACAAGGGTGCCTTCCGAATCTGGACGGTGCGCACGGTGGCGGAAGGGATCGCCTTGCTTACGGGGCAGTCCGCCGAGGTCGTCGACACCGCCGTCGAGGCCCGGCTCCAGGCCTTCGCCGAGGCTCGGCGGCGGTTCTCACTTCGTGCTGAGGATTAAGGCGATTTACCCCTGTGGCCCGGTCCACTCGCTCACCACTTGGTCGAGGGTCGGCCGGTTGCGTTCGGACGGTGGTTCGGTTGGGGTACCGATATAGATCAGGCCGATGATGTCGGCCTCGGCGTCATGGCCAAGGGCCTGTTTCACGCCTGGGTGGAAGGCCGGCCATTCGGTCAGCCATTGCGCGGCGTAACCCGAGGCGTGGGCCGCGATCAGAATGTTCTGGCACAGCGCGCCGCCGGACATGCGCTGTTCCAACTCTGGAATTTTCGGATGCAGCGGATCAATCCGAGCGGTGACCGCCAACAGCACCGGCGCCCGTTGCGGACGTTGCCGCTCAACCTCGATCAACCGGGGCTCGGCCTCCGGATGGTCAGCCGCGAACAGGCGTGCGTACACCTCACCCAACGCCGCTTGGCCCGCCTTCTTCAACACCTGTATACGCCAAGGGCCGAGCTTGCCGTGATCCGGCACTCGGATGCCGGCTTGCAGGATGACTTCAAGCTCGACGTCGCTCGGACCCGGCTCGCTCAGGTTCTTGGCGACAACGGAGCGACGTGTCAGCAGCAGATCGAGGGTGTACATAGACATTCTCCGGACGGTGCTCTCGGGAACATAAGGCTTCATACGAACCGATCAACGGCTCGATACGCCGGAGCGGTCTTGGCTTACCGCCGCCCGAGAGCGGCATTGGGCATCACTGGCTACCATGAACGTGCCGGCCGAGAATCACACCATCGACGAAATTCTGGCGAATTTCCGCACTCTGCGGTAATCTGCACCGGTTCCGTCTAAAAGACGATGATGTCCGAAAGAAGTTCGGAGGATGACGATGATCCCTCGCATTGCAAAAATTAGTCTGGCCGCCGCCCTGATGCTTGTCGGGTTGGCGGGGTGCAATCCTTATGTCTGGGGCACGGCCGCCGCCCTCACTGTCCCACAGGCCGTGACCGGTAAGAACACGTTCTACAACATCGACAAATACTTCGGCCGCCGTTGCTCTGACTCAACCTACTTCGACCGCCCCGTGCGCTGCGTGAACGACCGGAGTTGACGGCCAGGGCTGGCTCTCCTCCGGCGATGCGTGCAATGGTCGTCCACACCAACGACCGGCATCATCGAACGAGGAGAGAGCCGTGAACGGGCTGATCGTCTATCTGTCGGGCGAGATTCATACCGATTGGCGTGCCACCATCGAAGACGGTTGCCGGGCGGCCGGGCTCGACATCACTTTCACGGCTCCAGTCACCGATCATGATGCCAGCGACGATTGCGGCGTCACCATCCTGGGCGCCGAGGACCGCGCGTTCTGGCACGACCACAAGAGCGCCAAGCTGAACGCTATCCGTACCCGCACGTTGATCGAGCAGGCCGATGTGGTGGTGGTCCGTTTCGGCGACAAGTACAAACAATGGAACGCCGCCTTCGACGCCGGTTACGCGGCTGCCCTGGGCACGCCGTTGATCGTGCAGCATGATCCGGCTCTGACCCATCCGTTGAAGGAGGTCGATGCCGCCGCCCTCGCGGTCGCCGACACACCCGCGCAGGTGGTCGGCATTCTACGCTACGTGATGACGGGTTCGCTTGGTTGATGGCGCTCACCGCGCGCCGGTGACCGATAGGGTGGTTCCGTGCACATTGCCCTTCACAAGGCGCTCTGTCGGCCTCGATGGTTCATTCTCGCGCTCTTGCTGTGGGACGGAGACGCGCAGGCCGGGTTTTTAGCCTGCGGCGGGCTGGCGCCGTGTCTGGTTGGTGATCGGAGCTATCACGCCGCGCCGCCACCGGATTGGAACGGCGAGGATCGCTTGCCGGTGTTGATCCATCTCCATGGCTGGGGTCGGCGGGGCGGACAAGTTTTGCGCAACCCTCGTATCGCCGATGCCGCCGTCCGTCATGGCGTGTTGCTGATCGCGCCGGATGGTATCGGTCGGAGCTGGGATTTCTGGGACGAGGACTCGCGCGACGTGCCGTTCATCGACCGTGTGCTTGCCGATGTCGGCCAGCGGTGGCCAATTGACCGGGATCGGGTGTTCATCTCCGGCTTCTCCTACGGCGCGGCCATGGCCTGGCGGCTCGCCTGTTCGCGGGGACCGGCGTTCGCTGGGTATCTCACAATCGCCGGCACGCTATGGAATCAGGATCGGTTGAAATGCCAGGGCGGGCCGGCCCGCATGGTCCATGTCCATGGCCTCACGGACACCGTTATGGACCCGCCAGCTGGAACCGCGCAGGAGCCCTGGCGCACCGTCGCCTATTGGCTAAGAGAAAATGGTTGTGCGCTTGATCAGGTAAGCCACAGGCAACAGAACGGCTTCGACCGGCGTATATGGCGGGGGTGCGTCAATGGACCCCCGGTTTCTCTCGACCTGCATCCCGGCGGTCACTGGATACCGAAGACCTGGCTCGATCGGGCGTTGGGTGAGCTACTGGTGGAAACGGTGGGCTAAACGAACAGAAACCGCGACAGAGATTACGTATCCGCGTCGGGGCCGAGCATTTGGCGCCGCAGTTCGGCGAATGGATTTTTGGCATCCGCCCGCTCTCGCCGCGACCGCGTTACCGGATCTTCCGGCATCTTACCAAAGTCCCAGGCCATGCCCGGCTCGTCCAGCGGCGTCACCGTAGGCCTTGCGGTGAGTTTGGCGCGTGGTTTGGGCACGGGAGGTGGCGGAAACTCCGAGCCGCGGGGAATTCGCCCGAGTTCCCATTCCACGCCGTCGGGGTTTTTGCTCGTCGATGCCGGCTTCGGCTTTTTAACCGGTGGCGGCGGCGGAACATCGCCGCTCAGCGGCGCCCAATCGAGTGGCGCTCCCTCCGCCGTGGGCGCGGAGACCGGCTTGGACGCTTTGCGCCGCCGCGCGATCAGAACCTTTTCGGTTTCCGCCTGTTTCTCGGCGCGCATGCCAATACCGCGCCGGCTTTCGGGTTCCAACGCGTTGAAAACGTTTTCGGCCTTCTCGTAGTCGGCGCGATGTCCTGTGCCCGCGGCCCGCTCCAACCGTTCCGCCAACCGCGCGTTCACACCACTTGCCTTGGTGGTGGAAGCAAGAATCCGCAGACTCTTACGGTCGACGTCGCTTAGTTGATCGTCATCATCAGCCATGCGGCGCCGCTCCGTCCAGTTGCAGTCCGACGTCTTCACGGGCCGATAATAGCCCTCTCCCGAAACAAATAGTGATGGATTTTAGTTAGTTTGTCACGACCGGTTCGCCCAATCGCAAACATCGTGACATGCGCGGAGGACCGCCAATATATGGCGGTCCTCCGCGGGGATACAGGTCAGGAGCGCAATTCCTGCGTGATGTGGGTACCGTCGGGGGCGTATTCCACCAACGGCTCGGCCACGGCGCTTGAGTCCTCGACAAGCGATTTGATCAGCCCATACGCCATGAACAGCATGATCACGGAGATCGGCAAAGCCGCCGCAATCGACGCCGTCTGCAACGCTTTGAGACCGCCAGCGAGCAGCAGCACACCCGCCACGAACCCTTCACCCAAGCCCCAGATGATCCGGAACATCTTTGGCGGGTCGTCATCCCCCATGGACAGCATGGTGGTGATGACCAGGGTGCCGGAATCCGACGAGGTGATGAACCACGACGCCAGCAGGATGGTCGCCAACGCCGACATCGGCCAGATCATCCACGACATATCGCCGGCCCAGGAGGTCCGGAACAGATTGTCGATGGTGCCGTAGAGCGCGTTCGGCAAGTTCCAAGCCCGCACCGTCTCGATGATACCGGCACCGCCGGCGGCACCCGGCCCGCCCACCGCGTTCATTTCCTGCCAGATGGCGCTGCCGCCGAACATGCAGATCCAGAAGAACGCGATCGTTGTCGGAACGAACATCACGCCGACCATGAATTCGCGGATGGTGCGGCCACGGCTGATCCGGGCGATGAACATGCCGACGAAGGGTGCCCAGGAGATCCACCAACCCCAGTAGAAAATGGTCCATCCCCCTTGCCAGGCAGCGTTACCCGGCTCGGACGCGGTCCAGAACCCCATCGGAATGACGTTCCAGATGTAGTCACCCAACGAGGTGATGAAGAAGCTCATCAGGAACTTGAACGGACCGAACGCCACGAAGGCGGCAAGCAGCACGATCGACAGCCAGATGTTCCACTCGGAAATGATGCGAATGCCGTTACCGACCCCCGATACCGCCGAGAGCGTGGCGATCACCGAGATCACGGCGATCAAAATCAACTGAGTCGTAATACCCGGGTCGATGCCGAACAAGACGTTAAGCCCGGTCGCCATCTGGGTGACGCCCAAACCCAGCGAGGTGGCGACGCCGAACACCGTGCCGAAAACGGCCAGAAGGTCGACGGCATGGCCGATCGGGCCATAGATCCGCTCACCGAGTACTGGATAAAGCGCCGAGCGTAGGGTCAGCGGCAATTTCTTACGGAAGCCGAAATAGGCCAGACAGAGGCCGATCATGACGTAGACCGCCCAACCATGCAGACCCCAGTGGAAATAGGTGACCCGCATGGCGTCGACAGCACGCTGGACGTCCATCTCGCCATGGCCTTGGAGATCGGCGTGCGGGTTGTTCGGGTACCCGAAGGCCCCGGAGTTATCGAAGTAGAAGATCGGCTCAGCCACCCCGAAGAACAGGATACCGATGCCGACGCCGGCCGAGAACAGCATGGCGAACCAAGAGAAATTGCTGAACTCCGGCTTGCTGTCGTCGTCGCCAAGCTTGATGGTTCCAAACCGCGAGAACATCAGATAAAGGCAGATGAACAGCATCACCGTCATCGCGGTGATGTAGTACCAACTGAGACCGCTCTCGATCCAGCCGCGGACCGCGCCGTACAGTTCACCGGCGTATTCGACGTTCAGAACGGTGAAGACGACGAAAGACGCCACCATGGCCTTGGCCGCGATTCCCATGCCGGGATGCAATCCCGTGAAAAAACCTGACTTCGCAATCAGATTGTCTCTATTTGTTCCGTTTTCCGACACAACTCCCTCCCTACACTCGTGATGCGGATTATGGAGCGCCAGACCGCTTTCTAGTGGCCCATCGGGTTGTTCTTTTTGCCCGACGTGATCGGGGGCGATTGAGCCGCCGCAGGCTGCGGCCGATCAAAAACCGCTCGCACAACGCCATAGCGTATCACTGATGCGGTATTCCGGGTGATATGCCTGTCGGCGGCCGGTCAGTCGCCGGTCCGCGTCGCCCGCCGTGCCGTTCGGTTGAGTACCGCCCCCGCGCCCCATCCAGCACCGTCTTGCGCCAGTCGCAAGGCCTGCAGAATGGCGACCAGATTGTCGTCACGCACCCGCTCCAACGCGCGAATCGACAGCCCACCCGATTGCGCGTCCGATTGCTCCACGATGGTGTCGATCAACGAATCGTCGAGCTCCGGAACATCCATGAGCTTGGTCCACGGCCATTTCAACGCCGGGCCAAACTGTTGAAGAAAATGCCGCATGCCGGCCTCGCCCCCGGCGATGCGGTAGCTCTCGAACAACCCCATCTGAGCCCAGCGCAACCCAAAGCCCATGCGGATGGCGTCGTCGATCTCAGCAGTCGTGGCGACGCCGTCCTTCACCAGCCACAACGCCTCGCGCCAGACGGCCTCCAGCAGCCTATCGGCGATGTGGGCGTCGATCTCCCGCCGCACCCGTAACGGAAACATACCGACCCGCTCCAGCAGCAGAGCCGCCCGGTCCAACGACGGATCACTACCGGGGCCACCAACAAGCTCGACCAGCGGCAGCAGATAAACCGGGTTGAACGGGTGGGCCACGATCAACCGTTCTGGATGCCGCAGTCCGTCCCGTAGCGCCGACGGCGTGAAGCCCGAGGTCGAGGAGCCGATCAGCGTATCCGGCGCGGCGGCGGTCTCGATTTCGGCGAAAATCCGGTGCTTCAGCTCCAACCGCTCGGGCACGCTTTCCTGGACATAGGAGGCGTCCGAGACAGCCTCGGCGATCGAGGACGCGAACGTGAGGCGGCCCGGGATCACATCCGTCGTGATACCAAGCGCTGTATTGGCTCGTTGTGCATTGGCAATGATATCGTCGATCGCGCGACGGGCGTCGGGGTGCGGGTCGTGCAGCACCACATCGACGCCGTATATTAAAAACCGAGCCGCCCAGCCGCCGCCGATCACCCCACCGCCGATGCAGGCGACCGCCGTGATGTCGGGCGCGCCGTCGGGCGCGCTGTCGGGCGTAATGTCGGGCGACACCATGCTCAGCCGCCCTTGCGCAGGCCGAGCCTGGCCCGCACCGACTCCGGGGTCATGACCCGCGCGCCCATAGCCTCCAGGATGGTCACCGCGCGCTCGACCAATTGTCCGTTGGTCGCCAAGACACCCTTGGACAGGAACACATTATCCTCCAGCCCGACCCGGACATGGCCGCCGAACACCGGCATTGCTCCGGCATAGGGCAATTGCATCCGACCGATCGAGAAGCCGGAATAGACCCAGCCCTTCGGCACGTTGGACACCATGGCAGCCAAGGTGTTCATGTCGGCCGGTGCGCCCCAGGGAATGCCCATGCAAAGCTGGATCATCGCCGGCTCGTCAATCAACCCCTCGGCCACCAGCTGTTTGGCGAAGGCAAGGTGGCCGGTGTCGAACACCTCGATTTCCGGCTTCACACCCAGCGCCCGCATCCGCGTCGCCAGGGCGCGCAGCATGGCGGGGGTGTTGGTCATCACATAGTCGCCCTCGCCGAAATTCATGGTGCCGCAGTCGAGGGTGCAGATCTCCGGCCGGCACAGCCGCAGGTGCTCCAACCGCTCTTCAACGCCGGGCAGGTCGGTGCCGGTGGCATCGAACGGCAACGGTGCTTCGGCCGAGCCCAGCACCAAATCACCGCCGTGGCCGGCGGTCAGATTGATGATCACGTCGACCTCGGCGGCACGGATGCGCTCGACCACCTCGCGGTACAAAGCGGGATCGCGCGATGGAGCGCCGGTCTTGGGATCACGCACATGGCAATGGGCGATCGCCGCGCCGGCCCTGGCCGCCTCGATCGCCGCCTCGGCGATCTGTGTCGGAGTGACCGGCACATGCGGCGATTTACCCGTGGTGTCCCCGGCCCCGGTCACCGCGCAGGTAATGAACACATCCGTCAGCATGTCTCCTCCGTCGCCACCGTCAGCTGCTTGGGCGTCAGGCTCGCACGACCCTACGGAATCAATGGCCCGATCCCGTCGATGAGTGGGCGGAATTCGACATTGTGGCGCCGCATCGAGAAGCGGGCATGCAACCGGAGACCCCAGCAGGCGCCCGGCCCGGTTGACGCGACGCCCATGCGCCGCCTAGGGTCTACCCGCGGGCCTTCGCAGCCGCCCGCTCAGGCGAATCCGCCCAAGTTCTGCTCCGTTACGCATGGAGATGAACATGGGTACACGCAAAAATCAAAAACCCTCGAACGCCGCCACAGCAGATCACGGTGACGTGGCCGATCCTCGCGACCTCGTCATGCTGGGTGCGGCGGCTCTGCGCGAAATCCTGACCCCGGCGCGTTGCCTTGCCGCGCTGGAGGACGCCTACCGCCGCCTGCATGCCGCCCCGGCGGATGGCGGCCGCTCGCTCGGCTTTCAGACGGCCGACGGCAAATTCCACGTCAAAGCGGGGCTCTATCCCGGCAGCCATGACTACTTCGCCGCCAAGGTGAATGCCAACTTTCCCGACAATCCCGAGCGCTTCGGCTTGCCGACCATCCAAGGGCTGATCGTGCTCTGCGATGGCGCCAACGGCCGTCCCGTCGCCATCCTGCATTCGGGCGAACTGACCGGCCGCCGCACCGCCGCCGCGACGGCGTTGGCGGCCCGGCACGGTGCCCGGTCCGACGCTGCCACGCTGGCGATCGTCGGCGGCGGTGCCCAAGCCCGCCACCAGGCGGCGGCCCTGGCCGATATCTTGCCGATCCGGCGTGTCGTCGCCGCCGACCGCGACACCGTTCGCACCGAGGCCTTCGCCGCGTGGACCGTCGACACACTCGGCCTTCAGGCCACGGTCGCCAGCAGCATCGCCGACGCCGTCGGCGACGGCGATGTCATCGTGACCTGCACCACGGCGACACGGGCCATTATCACCCCCGACATGGTTTCCGCCGGGAGCTTCATCGCCGCCGTTGGCGCCGATAACCCGGACAAGCAGGAACTCGATCCCGGCCTGTTCACCACCGCCCGTATCCTGGTTGACGATGTGGCGCAATGCGCCGAGGGCGGCGACCTCGCCCACGCCATCCGCGCTGGCACCGCCACCACCGACGCGGTCGCCGCCACCCTCGCCCAATTGGCGGCGGGTGCGCGTCCGGGCCGTACGGCGGACGACGAGATCGTCATTTTCGATTCGACCGGCACCGGCATCCAGGACGTGGCGGCGGCGGTGGTGGCGTACACGAATTCTCAGCCGGATTGTTGCGCCGACAGCCAGACGGAAGGTTCATGGGCCCGATGACCGACGCCGGCGAATGACGCTTGTCGTTTACCGCTTGCCTGTATACAGTTCGGTGCTCAGGTTAAAATACCACACCGAACGATTCTGGTCACGTGCCAGCGATGTTCGATGGTCCAATATCCTTTGAAGGTGGAAGCAGACGCACACAATGACGCACAAACCCAGCATAGCGGTCATCGGCGCGGGCATGGTCGGGACCTGCTGTGCGCTTCACCTGCAAAACGAAGGCTATGACGTTACGCTGATCGACCGAAACGGGCCCGGAGAGGCGGCTTCGTCGGGAAACCTCGGGTGTTTTGGCATCGCGTCCTGCGTGCCCGCGGCCATGCCCGGGGTGATCAAAAAAGTGCCCGCGATGCTGTTGAATCCGAAGGCGCCCTTGAAGTTGCGGTGGGCGCATGCGCCGAAGGCGTTGCCCTGGTTCCTACGGTTCATCGCGGCCTCTCGCCGAGACCGGGTCGAAGCGATCGCAAAGGCACGTCAAACCCTCCTGAACCGGGCCCATGATGGAATTGACCCGCTGGTGGCCGACGCTGATGCAAAGCATCTGTTAAGCCAGACCGGACTTCTATTCACCTTCGAGAGCGAGGAAGCCTATCAGGGCGCGTCATATGCGTTTGAACTCCGGCGCCAAAACGGTGTCAAAATGGATTTGTTGGACGGCAATGAGGCGCGGCAGATCGAGCCGATGCTGACGCCGAATGTCGTTCGCGGCATCAGGGTCGCCAATCTCACGCACACGGTTGACCCGCTCCGCCTGGTGCAAGCACTGGCTGCTCTATTTGAGCGGCGCGGCGGTCGGCTGGTCCATCGCAGTGTCCGTGGTTTCGACATCGGCCCGGACGGTGTGCGGGCGATCCGGACCGATGATGGCGCACTCGATGTCGACAATGTAGTCATCGCGGCGGGCGTCTGGTCCCGGCCGCTTGCGGGACAGTTGGGTACCCCGGTTCCACTGGAAGCGGAGCGTGGATACCACACCATGTTCCATGGGGCCGACATGCCAATGCACGGCGCGGTCCTATCGGTGGATCGCTACATTTCCGTGACGCCAATGATGGATGGCATCCGTGCGGGCGGCGTAGCGGAATTCGCCGCGCCGGACGCGGCGGCGAACTTCGTCCACGCCCGCATGGTGAGACGTCAGGCCGAGGCGCTGTTCCCCACGTTGAAGAGCCAGAGCATTTCGGAATGGATGGGGCCGCGTCCATCCCATCCCGATTCCAAACCCGTCATCGGGCGTTCCCCACGGCACAAGAACGCCTTTTTCGCCTTCGGACACGACCATCTCGGCCTTACGATGGGCGGCATCACCGGCAAATTGATCTCGGAGCTGGTTTCCGGAAAGACGCCGTGTGTCGATCTTGAACCGTTCCGGCCCGACCGGTTCTGATCGGCATGGGCGCCGCCGTTGCCTAAAAAGGAACAGCCATGAATCACAATTGGGATTTTCTCGCCATAACCAACGGATTCGAGGTCTGGTGGTTCAAGGGAATACTCGTCACGCTTGCCTATGCTTCGGGAACCGTGCTCGGCGGGCTGATTATCGGCATCTTCTGCGGGATGGGGCTTCTGGCGAACCGCTGGTGGCTGAGCGCGCCCATTCACGTTTATGTCGAAGTGTTCCGCTGCACTCCGGTTCTGGTGCAGATCGTTTGGTTTTTCTTCGCGTTACCGATCATTCTCGACATCTCGCTGCCGGGGTGGTTGGCGGCTGGAATCGGGTTGACGCTGTACATGGGCTGTTTCTCGACGGAGATATTTCGTGCTGGCATCATCTCGATCGACAAGGGCCAATGGCAGGCCGCGCGCGCGATCGGGATGACCTATCCCGAACTGATGCGCCATATCATCCTGCCTCAGGCGATCCGTCGCATGGTACCGCCTTTCGTCAATCAATCGGTCATTCAGTTCAAGAACACCGCTCTCCTCTACGTCGTGGCCGTTCCTGATCTGATGTATACCGGCTACCTCGTGGTCGCGGATACCTACCGACCGCTTGAAGTTTATACGAGTGTCGGAGCCGCTTATTTCGTCCTTCTCTACCCTTTGACCCAATGGGGTAAACGCCTGGAGGCTCGCAGTGACCAGTAATACACCGGCCGCAGCCGCTAACGCCGTGACCGAAAAGTCGATGGTCCAGCTGGAGGCGTTGAGGAAAAGCTATGGTTCTGTCGAGGCCGTTCGAGGCGTGTCCTTGGATGTGCGGCCCGGCCAGGTCGTCGTGATCATTGGCCCGTCTGGCTGCGGCAAGTCCACATTATTGCGTTGCATAAATCTCTTGGAGGAGCCGACGTCGGGAATTCTTCGTGTCGGGGATCGCACGATGGATTTCAGCAACAAGAAAAGCTTGCCGGTCGGTCGAGAACTTGCCCGGTTCCGCTCCCGGTTTGGCATGGTGTTTCAACAGTTCGATCTGTTCTCACACAAGACGGCCATTGAAAATATCATGATCGGTCAAGTCGTTGTGAGAAAGACGCCGGTCGAGCAGGCCAGGAAGATCGCACGCGACTATCTTGATCGGGTCGGCCTCTCGGGAATGGAAGATCGATTGCCCCGCGAATTGTCCGGCGGACAGCAGCAAAGGGTGGCGATCGCAAGGGCGCTGGCGATGTCGCCGGAAGTGTTGCTGTTCGACGAGGTGACGTCCGCGCTTGATCCGGAATTGGTTGGCGAGGTTCTAGAGGTGATGCGGGATCTTGCCAAGGAAGGCGCGACGATGATCGTGGTAACTCACGAAATGGCATTTGCACGCGATGTGGCCGACCGGGTCATTGTCATGGATCAAGGCCAATTCGTCGAGGAAGGGACCGCGCAGGATGTCATGGTCAACTCGCAAAATCCCAGAACCCAGTCATTCTTAACGCGCTTCCATAGGAGCGCAGGCGAGGTCGCGGAGAAGTAAGGCGATGGGTGGTTATGGTTGCTGATCGTCAACAACCGCGATCAGGCCAGTTTGACCATCGACCCGCAGAATTGTGTCGTCGGTGATGGCGTTGCCGATCCGATCCGCTAGGCCGGATACGATCGGCACTCCAGACAAAATCGCGCCTTGCACGACCGATGGATCTGGCAGCTCGCCGGTGATGATGGCCACGGGATGGGTGCCGTGCTGTTTCAACTGATAGAGAAAACGCCAAGCCCCCGCCGACCCGCGTGTCGCGGGCACCACGAGAACGCGCCCGGCGATATTTTGCCCGCGCAGATCGCTCAATTCTCCAATGACGTCACCTGTGCGGATGTCGACGTCGCCGAGAAATGAAAATGGCGTCCTTGATACCAGGGCGGGACCCGAGGCGACCCCTTTGACAATGCCGCGTCCTTCAAAGTCTTTCACGCCCACCATCCTCGATCCCCTACCACCGTGGTACAAAGGTTCCCGAAACCGCTGTCTCGACGGCCTTTTCCGTGGTGGTTAGGAGTGTCGGGCAGTGGATCATGTCGCGGATGTAGCGCGCCTGTTTTGCGGAATCGACGACAATGGTACGCAGTTTTGGCGGCTCGACGCCGAGGCTCGGGTCCGGCGAACAGGTTCGCGCGAAATGGCAGGAGATCGGGCAGGTATCGGATATAACCTTGGCGCCGGATGCCTGTATCGGTTTCAGCAAGCCGGAATCGCGCGCCATCTGGCGAACCGTTCGATTGGTGGTGATCCACAATTCGACATCCGATTTCACCGTCTTGCCGTCAAGCAATTGGGCGTAGTGCTTCATTTCCTCGAACGAGGCGTGCGGGCATCCGAGATGGACGATGTCGAAACCGTTCTCCTCGCCGGTGCAGAAATCATCGTAGACCGCTCGAAGATCACGTTCGCGAACCAGGATCGACGGCAGTCTGTCACCCAACGTCTCGTCCTTATCGGTATAGGGCGGCGTGACGCCCGGTAAAATGAACATGGCAACGCCGCCCGACGTCGCCATTCCAACACCGAGCGCGTCAAGCTCATCGAGATTGGGGCGCCTCCCGAGGCCGGTAACGAGCGGCACGGCGTTGGTGACATGGGCGCCGATGGCGTATCCAAGCACCGTGAAATCGGCGGTCCCGCTTGGCGCGGCCTCGACCACGACCCGATGTGTCGGCGTTCGATTCTCGTCCAGATGCAACCCGAACCTCGGATAGCGCCCTGTCATTCCGGCATAGACAGCGAAAAATCCATCGCGGTTGGAACGCGCGCCCAATATGGAATTGCTGAAGATCGTGACGCCGGATTCAATCGACGCCATGTGGGTATTCCAGGTCGGCCAATGACCGGCCCAATACGGCGTGCAGGTGAAGCAGCCGCCGGTTCCCATGGATAGGTGGGCGGTCTCGGCGCGTTTCTGCAAGCGAACCAGGCTTTCCGGCGCCTTGGTTGCCTGCCAATTTTCCATGTCGGCGTTAGCGATATTGGTGGACGCGGGCACTGACATCCGCGCCCCGCGTTCAGCCAACTCTTCCATCAGTTCCACGTCGCCCAGATACATCGCCATCCCGGCATGGACATGAGCATAGCCGATATCGACCATATCTTCGGCATCGAAGGCTTCCCCCAGTTGCACGAGCGCATCCATGGCTTGGCGATTAACGTCGCCATCCGCGCCGTCCAACAATGCCTTGTCGCGTGCGGAAAGACGCATTGCGCTAACTCCCGATACGAATTGGAGAATTCAACTCACGTAACGCCGCCAAGATGCTCGGGGCGACGATGCGGCTGGTTCGAGGGTTGTCCGATGACGGGAAATTCTGCGCGGTCATTTCGAGGTCGACGACATCGGATGTCACCCTGACCGTGTGGCGGGCACCGGGGAGGGTGCCATTGGCGAAAATGTCGATCTCGGTGCGGTCCAATCCGATACCCGCTAGGCTGAGCGCGACCGCGACATTGAAATGACGCGGAAAGTGCCGCGCGGCTTCGCGGGCCGTTCCGGAAAAAACCCGCACCGGCTCCGTTTCGGCGCTTTCCAGGTCGATGCCCTGATCAATTACGTAGGTCTCGTGTGCGAGGGATCTCGGAAAAATATGGGATTCCAGCCTGACCGATTGAATGTTGCCTTCCCGTGCCGAGCGCAGAATGTCGAGGCCCGGCATCGCGCCGCTGCCAATTTGAATTGTCGCGCCATGTTCCTCCGCCAGGTCGATCAGATCGAGATTTACCGCGAGCGCGCCGACGCTGACCGCGATCACGTGACAGCCCGTTTTGATCGCCGGCTCTAGAACCTCGCGGAACCCTTCATAGGTCGCGCATTCAACGACGACCCTTGCATAGTCCGGTGCCTGAGATGCTGGAACGACCGGAACATCCAGACCCAGCCGTGCCGCATTCTTCAAAGCGGCGTCGAGATTTCGTGCTGAGATCGCAACAATTTCAATGTTGCCATCAGGTTCCTTGAGAATGGCGCGGGCCAATTGCTGTCCGACGTTGCCGAACCCGCCGAGGGCGATCTTGGTTTTTTGTCTCATTGCCACAATTCGGTGCGGTATTTCGCGAGTTTGCCGGGATCGACCGCCACCCCCAAACCCGGCGATGTTGGCACATGAACCTGGCCGCCGCGAACCGGGAACGGTTCGGTAAGGATATCTTCTCGCATGTAATAGGTTGGCATGTAGAACTCGCAGCCGAGATGCAAATCCGGTATCGCCGCCATCAGATGTGTTCCCGCGGCATGGGCGATTCCGGTCTCGAACATGCAGCCGCCATAGACGTCTATGCCCCCGACCCTGGCGATTGACGCAACCTCGAGCGCGCGGCGGATGCCGCCGGATTTCATGATTTTCAACGCGAATATATCCGCCATGCGCATTTCCACGCCCGCCATTGCCTCGCGCGGGTTGAACACCGATTCATCGGCCATCACCGGCGTGTCCAATGCGCGGGTTATCTCCGCCAAGGCGGCCCGCTCATGCATCTTGACCGGCTGTTCGATGAACGCCGGGCGAAAGGCTTCCAGATCCCGCAGCGTGCGGATCGCATCATAGGCCCTGAGCCCCTGATTGTAATCGATCCGCAAGCTGACCGTATCGCCGTACAGGTTTCTTAGTTTGTCGAGGCGCATCACATCGAAAGCGTGTTCACCAAAGCCTGTCTTGAGCTTGAAGAGCCGAACACCATCCTCGTAGAGCCGTGCAACATCTTCGAGATCGGCATCGAAATCCGGGTTTGCGACCGAGAAACTCATGGGGATCGTGTCGCGGTGGCGGCCACCCACCAATTCGACGATCGGCAGCCCCGCCAACTGGCCGACGATATCCAACAACGCCGTTTCGAGCGCGGCTTTCGCTTCTGGACAACCGACAATGACCTTGTCGGCCATCGTCATGTGCTTATCCACATGCAGCGGGTTGCCGCCGATCAGATGTGGCCTGAGATGCACATGAAGCGCCGCCGCGCTGGCCTCCACGGTTCCAGTGAAGACCGGCCAAGGTGACGCCTCGCCCCACCCGGTCACGCCGCCGTCCGTGACGATCTCGAGGATCGCGCTGTTGATGCCACCAACATCGCCACTGCCGTGGGAATGCACCGTCTTCGCGGGAATATCGACTACATGAACCCGGATATCCTTGATTCTCTGAGCATGTGTCATGCAATCCACTCGCTGACTGGCGCGGCCGCCTCGTTGAGAGGCTGGCTGATGATGTCGACAAGGGTTGGCCCGTCATGTTCCACGGCTTCCTTCAACACGGATTTGAGCCGATCCGGGTCCTCCACCTTCCAGGATTTGACCCCGAACGCGCTTGCGATGGCCGCGTGGTCGGAACGGCTGAAATCGACCGAGAAATAGCGCTCGCCGAAGCCGGCCCGTTGCCCGGCCTTGATCCAGCCAAACACCGAATTGGAAAAGACGATAAAGGTTATCGGCAGCTTCATGCGCACGACCGTCTCGAGTTCGCCGCATGTGAACCCAAAACTTCCATCCCCCATCAGCGAGACGACCTTCTTGCCCGGCCGTCCGACGCAAGCTCCGATTGCCGCGGACATCGAGTAGCCTAATGCGCCATGGGCGCGATTCGAGAACACGGTTCGGCCAGGCGCCCGAATCTCAAAAAACGCCGAAACATACGGGCACGGCGTTCCGGGGTCGGCCACGACGATGGCGTCATCGTCCAACACCGACCGAAGTGCGGCAATGGTGCGCTCGGGCTTGATTGGCCGATCAAGACTCTCGGCGAGCGGTTGAAAGGCCGCCAACTTCATCCGCTTCGCCGTCGCGGCGGCGGCCGCGCCGCCAAACCCCGCCGGCGCTTCCACGCGAAGCCCGAGTTGCCGGTTTAACGCGGTCAGCGCCAGGCGTGCATCGGACATCAGGCCGACTTCCGTTTGATAGGACGCAGAGATGACCTCGGGATCGGAATCGATGTGAACGATGCGTGTTTGCTTGGTCGGAACCCGCCAGCGCTCGGTCGTGACCGATCCGGCGCGGCATCCTATGAAAACCACGAGATCGGCCTTCATCAATAGATTCCGCGTTGCCTCCACTCCACCGTTCGATCCGACGACGCCGGCGCAGTTCGGGTGGGATTCCGGCAAGCATCCCTGACCGGAAACAGTGGTCGTTACCGCAATATCGAGGCTTTCGACAAACCTGCGAAACTCTTCCTCGCCGCCGGCCAACACGATGCCGCCGCCGCAGACAATAACGGGAAATCTGGCCGAAAGTATTGCTTCCAATGCGGCATCGACTTCCACGGGGTCGGGTCCCATGGGATAGGCCGGATACGTGCCATGCCGAGGGTTCGCCCAGATTTGCTCCGGATCGACAGGATCGCGCTGGACGTCGATCGGCAGACCAAGGTGCGCGGACCCGGGGCGTCCCGTGGTCATCTTTCTGAATGCCGTTCGGACCATGTCGGGCAGCATGTCGGATTTCGGAATGACGGCATTCCATTTGGTCAGCGGCCGCATCAAGCCGTCCTGATCCAGCTCCGTCAGCGGATAATGACCGCGCGAGCCGACGGACACATCCGACGTGATGGCCAGAATGGGCACCGACGATTCATTCGCTTCGATCAGGCCCGGCAGGATATAAGTGGCGCCGCCACCGGACGGCCCTTCGCAAACACCGACTCTTTTCGTGACCCGCGCATAACCGTCCGCCATGTAAGCGGCCGATCGCTCGTCGCGGGTCAGAATATGCTCGATATTATGGTCGAGCCGGTAGAGCGCGTCATAGAACGGCAACGTCGTGTCGCCGCACAGGCCAAAAACGTGCCGCACGCCGTGAGCTTCCAGCATGCGGACCAAGGCTTCGGCGCCATTGAAGGTATTCTCCGTCTGTTTGTTCTGCACAGCGTGAATTCCTGTTCTGACAGCATGATGTGAGCGTGGTGCTGGGATTTTAAATTGACATTCTGTGTGCGTATCTGTATACAGACTTGCACTCAAGGTCAATGACCGATTGAAATTAGCGGGCCCGCGGCGACAATTTACTGTGAGATTTGAACTGGATGATAACCGATACAGGTGCGGCTGGGTTTGTCGATCGACTCTATCGTGAGTTAAAGTTCATGGCTGTCGGCTTCGAACTCAAGCCAGACCAGCGTATCAACGAAAGTGAGCTGTCAGAACGATTGGGCGCCAGCCGCACGCCGTTGCGGGAAGCGCTTAACCGTTTGGTTGCCGAAGGGTTGTTGGTGTACCGGCCGCGCAAGGGATTTTTCTGTCGCCCGCTGCAGCCCGACTTGATTTTCGATCTCTATGAAGCCCGATTGGCGGTCGAGAAGGAAACCGTACGGCTGGCCTGCGCCCGAGCGTCGGCCAAGGATGTGGAACAATTGAGGGCATCACTCGAAGGTGTGCGACCTGGCAAAGCACGCCATGAGGTGAAGGATCTGGTTGATTTCGACGAAACGTTTCATCTTGGGCTGGCACAGCTTTCCGGCAACATGGAGTTGGGCCGGATGCTGGAAAGTATTCAGGCGCGAATCCGATTTGTCCGCTGGATCGACATGGAAAACCGCCGGCAAGTCACCTTCGGCGAACACTTGGCGATTGTGGATGCGATCCTTGAGCGGAATGTCGGCAAGGTCACGGCGTTGATAACCAGTCACGTCGAACGCCGCGCCGAGCAGATCGCCACCGTCGTCCGTGAAGGTTATTCCAGAATTTATATACCCCAGCTAACAGCCTGATATGGAGCGCTGCCGGTAGCATGTCACGCGCACCGATCACGCAGAAACTGGCCCGGTTCATCAGCGATTTTCAGCCGGCCGATCTTCCGTCGGACGTCGTTCGGTACACCGAGGTGTTGGCATATGATGGAATCGGGACCTTAGCCGCGGCGACGCATCCGAAGATCACCTCCAGTGCTCGTATCGGTGATTTTTCGGAATCCCAAGGCGGGCCGAAGCAGGCAACGCTGATCGGTCGCGACACGAAGGTTGGGGTTGTCAACGCGGTCCTGGCCAATGGCACGCTCGGGTACGCCTGCGACATGGAACCGCATCATCCGGAGGCCATACTTCATCCCATCTCGATTATGGTTCCAACGGCATTGGCACTGTGTGAGGCGTTTGGCGGGCGCGGGCCGGATTTCATCGCCGCGGTCGCGCTTGGTTGTGAAGTTACGTATCGGGTGTCGATGGCCATGGATCCCAAGCAACTTTATGGCCTTGGATTTCACCCCTCGGCTGTTTGCGGGGTGTTCGGCGCCGCCGCCGCGTCGGCGCATCTCCTTGGCCTCGACACCGAACAAACCGTGCGCACCTTGGGATTGGCGGCGCTTCAGGCTTCGGGATTGATGGCTTGGCAGGACGACCCGAATGAAGACGCGCGTCCATTCCAGATGGGCATGGCGGCACGCAACGGCGTAACCGCCGCCATGCTCGCACAGAAAGAATTCGGCGGCCCGGATCGAATTTTCGATGCCGGCCACAATGTTCTGAACGCGTTCAGCCGAGCGCCGTCGAGCGAACCGCTTCTGGACGGGTTGGGTGAGAAATGGGACGGCGTGATGGGGTTGGCGATAAAGCCATATTCATGCGTCTCATTCCTGCATCCGGCGCTGGACGCCCTCGACGCGTTGATCCGAAAGAACGATTTGACATCGCCAGAGGTCGCGGGGGTGCAATTGCGCTTTGCCGATTCCGGTAGCCATTGCGTCGATGACAACCCCCTCAAAAGCCATTGCGCGCAATATGTGCTTCCGGTCTGGGTCGCCCGTGGCGGCTTGCGGTTCGTTGACCTGTTCGAAGACCGGAGGAAAACGGATCCCGAAGTCGCCAGGCTCGCGAGCGTTACCCGTGTGGTTCGCGATCATGGGGAACTTGAGCGCTTGTTTCCTGATTTTTACGCCGGTGAGGTCACCTTGACGCTCCGGGATGGGCGTCAACTCACCGAGCGCTCCGATATCGCGAGAGGGTATCCGGCGTCACCATTGTCGGAGGCGGAAATTCGCACGAAGTTCGACGAGTTGGTTGGCACGGTCGCAACGGCGGAGCGACGCGCGTCGCTCGGTGACGCCGCAGCGACGGTGTTCGAAGCGGATGGGGTTCAACGGTTGGCGGAACTCCTGGCTCATCGGCCGATTGCAGATGCCTGGACGGACGATGGGGAAACGAGGGCCGAGACCGAATTCGAAACGCGGAAAGCATAGGAAATGAGCGCGCGTGCTGTTGCCCATGGAACGGTCGGCGCTCAAACGCGGAGACACAGACAACGTTGTTGTCGAGCGGCTGGGTTGTCGAGAGACTGGTCGTCACCTTGTTGGGGCGGGTGTGATCTCGATCCTAAATTAGTAGGCGTGAGGTGTGGCGCGTTTCGGAGTGCCACAGCATGAAAAACGCCCATCGTGCCTATGTGCAACAAATGGAGGTGCTTCATGAAACATCTAGCTGGCAAGCTGGCAATGATACTCGCGGCGGTGATGCTCATCGCCGGGGCTTCAAGCGTGAGCCACGCGCAAGAGTCGACTTGGGAACGCATCAAGCGCGAGGGCGAGGTTAAGTTCGCTGTCTTTTCCTACGCACCGTATTTCGTCAAGGACAAGAGCACCAACGAGTGGGGTGGTGCCCTAGTCGAGATGGCGAAGGATGTCGCCAAGGAGATGAAGGTCAAGCTTAACATGGTCGAAGTCGGCGGCTGGAGCGAACTGGTCCTCTCGATTGCATCCGGAAAGGTCGATTTCGCCGCCGGTATGCAGGCGACGCCTGTCCGTGCCACGGCGATCGATTTCGCCGGTCCGATCTATTGGATCGAATGGGTGACGGTGAACAATCCGAAATTCAAAGGCAAGAACTGGTCGGATTACAATGATCCGAGCGTCAAGGTCGCGGTCATGACCGGGACGTCGGACCAACTTCTGTTGGAAAAATGGGCACCAAAGGCGACCCAGGTCCAGTTCAAGGAACTGTCACAAATCATTCTCGCGGTTTCTTCCGGTCGTGCCGACGCATTTACCACCACCGTTCTGTCGAGCATGATCGCCAAGGAGAAAAACCCAGGTTTGGGAACCTTCAACAACCCCAAGCCGCGCGCCGCGCTGCCCGGATATTTTGGCATTCGTTCCGAACAGGACCCGGCCTTTAAGAATTTTCTCAATTGGTGGGCCGAATGGAACAACTTGCTTGGGCACAATGAGAGGCGGATGAAAGAGGCCATGCTGAAATACAGCGACATCAAGGAAATTCCCGATACGGTTTCCTTCGCACCCTGACAATAAGAATGCTGTCGTCGATGCGACAATACAGGAAACCGAGGGGGTCTCTTTGATTTACCGTAACCCCGCCGATCGTTCGGCGGGGTTTTTCTTGAGTTTTCCTTGCTCGACACCCGTTCGCTGCGGCGCCAGAGGCACCGTGTCAGCGAACGTTTGGACGAGGGTCTCGGGCCGGGCGGCATTTGGGCGAAAGGCCGGCTCTCGAGGCGCGCCAACGCCGCCGATCTTGCCAGAACGGTGACCGCACTTCTCAGACGCGACCCGCATATTTTAGCGCCATCAAGAAGACCAACCCCCACAAGGCGAGGTTGACAGCGATCAAGACCCCCAACTGGACCAGGAACGCCACAACGTGACCATGGCCGGCCCATCTAAGCTGTTGGTCTTCGCTCGGTGGTCCTTTGGCGACTTGGGTGCGATGGCGATCGGGATGCGACCCGGGCAACTGGGGCAACAGAACCATCGGTCAACTCCAAAAAAGCCAGCACACCGCGTCGTTGGAGCCGACTATCCCAAGCGCCTCTTCGCAGCGGCCCCTACGTTAGCGCAAACCAAGCCATCCGACGAGTTTTGGCCGGCACCTCACTCCGCCGCCGAGGCGCGGCCGGTTTCCTGTTGGCGACGGACCAGCCGGGCGTAAAGCCCACGGCGCGCCGTCAGGTCGGCGTGGCGTCCGGTCTCAACGACGCGACCCTGGTCCAACACCACGATGCGGTCGGCCTCGCGCACCGTGGAGAGCCGGTGGGCGATCACCACCGTGGTCCGCCCCCGCTGCAGCCGATCCAGCGCGCCGCGCACCAGCCGCTCGTTCACCGCGTCGAGATGCGAGGTCGCCTCGTCCAGGATCAGCAGAGGCGCATCTTTCAGGAAGGCTCGGGCGATCGCCACACGCTGACGCTGGCCACCGGAAAGGCTGGCTCCGCGCTCGCCGACCGAGGTGGCGAGGCCGTCTGGCAGCATGTCGACCAAATCACCAAGGGCTGCGTGCTCGACCGCCGCGCGCAAGTCGGCGACGCTGGCGTCGGGTCGGGCCATGCGGATGTTGGCTTCCAGTGTATCGTTGAACAGGTACGTGTCCTGGGCCACCAGAGCGACGCGCTCGCGCAGCTGATCAAGCCCGTAGTCGCGCAGGTCATGGCCATCCAAACGGATCTGCCCGGCTTCCGGGTCCCAGAACCGCATCAGTAGCTGGGCCGTCGTGGTTTTGCCGGCGCCGGACGGACCAACCAATGCGACGGTCTCACCCGGGGCGGCCTGGAATGACACATCGGCAAGCACTGGGCGGGAGGTGCCGGGATAGCGGAACACCGCGCCTTCAACCGAAAGGGTCGCGCCGGACGCTTTCGTCCCTGGCTCCGTCACGCCGAGGCCGTCCTCAACCGTCGGCCGCTCGGTCTCGATGGCGTACACCCGCCGGGTAGCGCCGAGAGTATCGGCCAGCTGCCGGCCGATCTGGGCAATTTCGGAGACCGGCAGGAAGGCCGCCAGCGCCAGCAGGGTCAACAGCGGCAGCAGGCCCGAATCGATCGCGCCCGTGGATGCCCGTAGGGCGCCGACCGTAACCACCGCCAACCCGCCGAGTCCGGTCAGCACTTCCAGAATCGAATGCTGAGCCGTCAGCTCACGGAAAAACGGCAGACGCAACCTGATGTGCCAGTCCGTCAATCGGTCGAGATCCTCGGCCCGGCGCCGTTCCTGGCGATTGGACACCACTTCGCCAAGTCCTTGGATGGAGTCGACCGCGTGCGCCGCCAGCTCACCCGCCGCCTCGCGCGCCTGCGAGCCGAGCCGGTCGACACGACCGCGCATCAGCCAGGGGCTCAACCCCACCGTCAACAGGAACGGCAACAAGGCAACGGCCAGCCAGATATCGGCCCAGGCCAGGGTCGCGAGAACCAAGGCTGGGACCAGCATGGCCACGAAGGCAGGGGCGACCGTGTGGGCGAAGAAATATTCCACGAGCTCGACATCTTGCGTCGCGATACCCATCAGATCACCGGTTCGCCGCCGCACCAAATAAGCCGGCGCCAGCTTGTCGAGTTTGTCGAACAACGCGATCCGCATCTCCGCCAGAAGCCGAAAAGCCACGTCATGGGCGAGCCAGGATTCCGCCCAGTGCAGAATGCCAGCAAGCGGCGCCGCCACGAACAGCCACGGCAGTAGCGAGGTGAAATCCCGCCCTTCCTTCAGAGCCAGCACGATAAGCGCGCTAATCACGCCGACGCCGATAAACGCCAGCACCCGCAACACACCGAACACGAAGGTCACCGTCATCCTGATCTTCCAGGGTGCGATCATGGCGAACAGGATCGCCACCAGCCGGCTCCAGCTTAATCCTGCCGCGGCGACGATCCCCTCGGTCGGCGCAACCAGCGCCTCAAGCGCGGCCGAGCCGGACTCCTCGCTACGGCCGGCCGGCGGGACATAGAGGTCGATATCGTCGGAAGCCTTGGTGGCGTCGCGCGCCTGCTCGGCCATCAGCCCGGCATAAACGCCGCGCCGAGCCATGAGTTCGGCATGGCGGCCCTCTTCGGCCACCCGACCCTCGTCCAGCACCAGGATGCGGTCGCAGTCGACCACGCTGGAGAGCCGGTGGGCCAAAATAAGGGTGGTGCGGTCCCGCATCAGCCGGTCGAGTGCCGTCCGGATGATCGCCTCGTTCTCCGCATCGACGGCCGACAGCGCCTCGTCCAATACCAGGATCGGGGCATTACGCAGCACCGCACGCGCGATCGCCACCCGTTGGCGCTGACCACCGGATAACTTGATGCCTTTCTCACCAACCTGGGTGTCGTAGCCCTGGGGCAACTCGTTGACGAAGCCATGGATGTTGGCCACGGTCGCGGCGGCGATCACCTCCTCGTCGGTGGCGTCGGGCTGACCGAGGCGGATGTTCTCGCCGATCGTCCCGTGGAACAGGAAGGCATCCTGTTGCACCACCGCGATCCGGGAGCGGATGTCCGCGAACGGCAGGTCATGAAGATTCTCGCCACCGATCCGAATGGTCCCCTGATCCGGATCGTAGAACCGCAAAAGCAGACGCACGATCGAGGATTTACCAACCCCTGAAGAGCCGACCACCCCAACCCGCTCACCCGGCTTGACGTGGAAGCTAAGGCCGCTGTGGGTGATCCGCTTGGAGCCGGGATAGGAGAATGACACGCCCTCGAAAATCACACTTGGCGCCAGGCCGGTGACCACGCGCGGCGGCGCGTCCAGCACCGGCGAGGGCGCGTCAAGCAACCGGTACAATCCCTGAGCCGCCGACATGCCGACCATGCCCTCGTGCAGCACGGTGCGCAGGTCGCGCATCGGCCGGAAAATCTCGACCCCCATCATTAGGATGACCAGCAACGCCGACAGCTCCATCGCGCCGGCCTCGACCCGGTAGGCGCCGAGCGCGAGGGCGGCGGCGGCACCAATGGCGATCGACGCGTCGGTGATGCCGCGGGCCAATGTGTTGGTGCCGAGCACCCACATGGTGGTGCGAAACAGATGACGCGCCTTCTCGGCCAGCACGACGGCGCGTTCGCGTGAGCGGCCGAACGCCTTGAGCGTCGCCAATCCCTGAATCGAATCCAACAGCTCAGCGGCAAAGGCGCCATAGGCCTCCTGGCGATCCTTGGCGTTCTGCCAGTCACGCTTGTGCCAGGCGGCGGGCGCGAGGAGGGCGATCAAGGCGAAAACCAACAAGACGATAGCCACCGGCAGGTCGAGCCAGACGACGAAGGCGAAGATGAGTATTGGAGTTAGCAGGGAGATCAGAAGTTGCGGCAGATATTTGCCGAAATAGGTCTCAAGCTGCTCGACCCCGTCGATCATCGCCAGGGTCAAATCACCGGACCGCTGGCCGCCGACATAGGCTGGGCCAAGCTCGGTCAGTTTTTCGAACAACGCGCGCCGAAGATGCTTCTGGACAATGGCGGCGGTCTCATGGGCGATCATGGCACGCCACTGTTCGAACACCCCACGCAGGATTATCACCGCCGCGACGACCGCGGCGGGCCACACCAACTCCGTAACAGCGGCGCCGGCGAATACCTGGGCGATCAGCCAACCAAGCAGCGCCAGCCGCGCCACCCCAAGCGTCACGGCGATCAGCCCGATGATTACGGCATAGGCGATGCGCCCACGCACCCCTTTGGTGAAGACCCAGAGACGCGGTTCGAAATGCATCCATCCAACTCCCAGGGATTCGGCGTGACACAAGCGACCAGCGAATCCTACCGCCGAACGTTGCTGTTCGTCCGCAGACGAATTTAAAGATCGAGTGTAGAAAAATGTACAGGAAAACTGTCGCGAAAGACGGTATCCTGGCCTCATGATCGGGGATTGGGACAATCTGCGTGTCTTCTTGGCCCTGGCCGAGGAGGGCAGCCTGACGGCGGCGGCCAAACGGCTGCGGGTTAGCCACCCAACCGTGGCCCGGCGAATCAAGGCGCTCGAAGACGCGGTTGGAACCCGGCTGTTCGACCGCCTGCCCGACCGTTTTCAACCGACCGAAACCGCGCTCGAGCTGTTGCACGACGTCAAGGAAATGGAACGCGCCTCACAATCGATCGGTCGGCGCGCCGCCGGGCTCTCCGGCTCGCACCTCGGCACGGTTCGCATCTCGGTCGACGAAACCATGGCGGACTTCCTCGGCCGTCACCTGCGGCGGTTGCGCGAGAACCATCAATGCATCGAGTTCGAGATCGCCGTCGCGCATATCTCGGCCAATTTGTCGAAGCGCGAAGCCGATTTGCTCATCCGCTCGCGCGTGCCGGATCTGGCGAGTATCGTCGGCCGCAAGCTCGGCACCTTCGCCCACGCGGTCTACGGCACCGGCACGTTCGCCGAGCAGATTGACGGCACCGACTACGCGCTGAAGGCGCTGCCCTGGGTTGGTTTCGATGACGAGCATTCCTACATGCCCGGCCAAACCTGGCAGACCAGTTTCCTCGGCAACCAACGGCCCGTGGTGCGCACCAACAACGGCATCGTACTCGCCAACGCGATCCGAGGCGGCAACGGTATTGGCGTGCTGCCCTGCTTCCTCGGCGATGCCGACCCCGCACTGGTTCGCCTTACATCGATCTTGGATGAGGCACGGGCCGATCAGTGGTTGCTGGTCCACGCCGACCTCCGTCACGTCCCTCGAATCCGGATCGTCATGGACGCGCTGGCGCAGCTGTTCCGCGCTTGCCGGACGGAAATCGAGGGTCAAATGCCGGGCGGGCGCCAGACGGGTGCGGCCGTCGCCGAGCGCGTCGCTTAGCGTGAGCATGCATGGTGCCGTCAATCGCTCTCTAAGGTATTGAATTAGAGCCGGATCTGGTGGGCGATTCACGAAACGAGTGGACCCCATCCGTTCCGATCGCACCACTAGCAACAGGAGACGCGGGATGAACATCTGCATGGTCGGCTACGGCATGATGGGGGTGTGGCACAGCGATGCCCTGCAGGACGAGGGCTGCACCCTGCACACGGTCGTGGGCCGCCGCGAGGAGGCGACTGAGGTTTTCGCCAAACGCTACGGCTACCGCCGATGGACCGTCGATCTCGACGAAGCGTTGGCCGATCCCGAGATTGACGTCGTGATCGTCGCCACCCCCAGCGAGACCCATGCCGAGTACGGAATCCGATCGGTCGAGGCGGGAAAACACACGCTGCTGGAGATTCCGATCGCGATGACCCTGGAGGAGTCCGAGCGGGTGGCCGCCGCCGCCGAAAAGAGCGGTGTCACCTTCGGTCTATGTCACCCGATGCGCCTGCGCTCGGAGCGGGGGCCGATGCGCGACCGGATCGCGGCAGGTGAGGAGGCTATCCGCCACATCCAGGGTCGCTTCTTCATTCACCGGCTGTCGAATGTTGGGGCCACCGGCTATCAGCGCAGTTGGACCGACAATATCCTTTGGCACCATTTCACGCACTTCCTCGATCTTGGCCTCTGGCTTCTCGATTTCCAGGGTGAGCTTGCCTACAGCTTCCTTGGTCCGGTTCACGAGAAGACCGGCATTCCGATGGAATGCATCCTGGCGGTCGAAACCCAGGCGAACCAGACGCTGCTGGTTTCCGGTTCCTACCACGCGCGCGAACGCGTCTATGATTCCCTGGTGATTACCGACAGGGATTCCTATCGCGTCGATATCCTCAACAACCGGCTCTACACCGGCGACGGCTCGGTCGGGATACTGCCCGAGAAAGACAACCTCGCCCTGGTGACCAAGGATTTCATCGCCGCCGTCAGAGACGGGCGTGAGCCGGCCGTCACCGGCCGCTCGGTCCTGCCCGCCATGCGCATTCTCGATGCGGCGCAGCGCCGTTGGGACACCCAGTTCGGAGCCCGGTCCCTTCCCGGGCGCCAACTCTGACGGGACGGCCCTGTGAGGATCACTCGCTATTGGCCGGATCGTTGCGGCACATCGTTCATCCCTGCGTCACATCAACCCAGCGTTCTTGGCCAACCGCGACAGGTTGCCGAAACCAAGGGCGGCATACTCCATCGGGTTGGCCTTGTCCGGGTCCTGCTCGGCCTCGACCACGAGCCATCCGTCGTAGCCGATCGACGCCGCCTCGCGCAGCACCGGCGGATAGTCGACGCAGCCATCGCCGGGCACCGTGAACACCCCCGCCACCACGGCATCGAGAAAGCTCAGGTCGCGGGCGCGTACGTCCGCCATGACGTCGGCGCGGATGTCCTTGCCGTGGATATGCGTCACCCGGTGCTTGTAGGTGCGCGCCAGATCGAGCGGGTCGGCGCCCCCGAACAGGGCGTGGCCGGTATCGAGCAAAAGCCCCACCGACGGCCCCGCCGCCGCCATCAGCGCGTCGATCTCGTCCCGGGTTTCGACCACCGTGCCCATATGGTGATGGTAGGCCACCCGAAGTCCCTGATCGGCCAGATAGTCGGCCAGTTCGGTCAGGCGGGCGCCAAGCGCCGTCATCTCCCGATCCGTGAGGTGTGGCGATCGCGACAACGGGGTGTTTCGGTCGCCGTGAATGGCGTTCGAGGTTTCCGCCAGGATGATGACGGCGCAGCCGAGCGCCTTGAGCAGCGTCATGTGCTCACGTATCGCCTCGATCTCCGCGGCGACATCCCGGCGCAGCAATTCGGTGGAATACCAGCCCGAGACCAGCTCGATACCGTGGGCCTGCAAAATTGGCCGGAGCACGGTGGGATCACGCGGGAATTTGTGGCCCAGCTCGATGCCCGCGAACCCGGCGGCGCGCGCCTCGGACAGACAGATCTCAAGCGGCGTGTTGCCGCCGAGGGTGCGCAGGTCGTCGTTCGACCAGGCGATCGGGTTGACCCCGAGACGGACGGGCATCGGCTAGACCCCCAGTTTCTGTTGCCGGCGGTTGCCGTCATACACCGCGCGCGCGTCGCGGACCTCCGC
This sequence comes from Alphaproteobacteria bacterium, assembly GCA_013203465.1. Taxonomy (GTDB): domain Bacteria; phylum Pseudomonadota; class Alphaproteobacteria; order Thalassobaculales; family Thalassobaculaceae; genus JABMNR01. The sequence continues at coordinate 8,605 of JABMNR010000036.1, read as the reverse complement.
CCGCTCGGACACCTCGGGCACCGCCACGTCCCACCAATGGCCGCCAGCCTCGGTGGAGACCAGCGGGTCGGTATCGATGACGATGACATGGGTGGTGGCGGACGATCGCGCGCCGGCCAACGCCGCCGCCAGCGCCGGAATGCCGGACACCTTCTCGGCAATCGCACCCAGGCTTTCCGCATGCGCCCGGAAGTCGATCGCCGGCAGCGTCGCGTGCGTCGTGTCCTTGAGCAGGTTGTTGAACGGCGCGCTCCCCGTGCCCTGCTGCAGACGGTTGATGCAGCCGAAGCCCTGGTTGTCGAGCACCACGATCGTCAGCTTGAGACCCAGCATGACCGAGGTGGCGATCTCGGAGTTCATCATCAGGTAGCTGCCATCGCCGACCATGACGATGACCTCCCGGTCGGGCTGGGCGAGTTTCACCCCGAGCCCCCCGGCAATCTCATAACCCATGCAGGAGTAGCCGTATTCCACGTGGTATCCGTTCGGCCGACCGGCGCGCCACAGCTTGTGCAACTCGCCGGGCAGACCGCCGGCGGCACAGACCACGATGTCGCTCGCCGCGCATGACCGGTTGACCGCGCCGATGACCTGGGCGTCGCTTGGCAACGCGGCGCCGGTATCCGCCAAGACCGCCTCGGCCGCCTGAGCCCAGTCGCCAAGGCGGCGTCCGGCGGCCTCGGTCCATGATGCCGGAGACCGGTAGGCGCCGAGGGCTTTCGCCAGTTCGTCCAGGCCGGCCCTGGCATCGGCGACGAGCGGGATCGCATGGTGCTTGTGCGCGTCGAACGGCTGGGCATTGAGTATGACGATCCGCCGGCCGGGGTGCTTGAACAACCCCCAGGACCCGGTGGTGAAATCCTGCAGGCGGGTGCCGACCGCCAGAATCACGTCGGCCTCCTCGGCACAGGCGTTGGCCGCACTGCTGCCGGTGACGCCGATGGAGCCAAGGTTCATCGGGTGATCCCAGACCAGCGCGCTCTTGCCCGCCTGGGTTTCGGCGACGGGAACGCCATGATCCTCGGCGAACTGGCGAAGCCGCTCGCCCGCTCCGGAATAGTGCACCCCACCCCCCGCCACGATGAGGGGCTTCTCCGCCCCGGACAGCGCATGCGCGGCGGCCGCCAACTCGTCCTCGTCGGGCCGCGCGCGGCGCGGTGTCCACAGGCGCGGCTGGAAAAAACTCGCGGGGAAATCATACGCCTCGGCTTGGGTGTCCTGGCACAGGGCCAGGGTCACCGGTCCGCACTCCGCCGGATCGGTCAGAACCGCCAGCGCGCGCGGCAACGCCGTTAACAATTGCTCCGGGCGCTGGATGCGATCGAAGAAGCGCGAGACCGGGCGGAAACAGTCGTTGGCGCTGACGGTGCCGTCGGCGAAATCCTCGATCTGCTGCAAAACCGGGTCGGGATGCCGGTTGGCGAACACGTCGCCTGGCAGCAACAGCACCGGCAGCCGGTTCGCATGGGCCAAGGCGGCGGCCGTCACCATGTTGGTCGCCCCCGGGCCGATCGAGGTGGTGCACGCCATCATGCGGCGGCGGTTCATCGCCTTGGCGTAGGCGATGGCGGCGTGCGCCATGGCTTGTTCGTTGTGAGCGCGATAGGTCGGCAGCGCCTCGCGCCCATGCCACAGCGCGTCGCCCATGCCGGCGACGTTTCCATGACCGAAAATTGCCCACATACCGGCGAACAGAGGCACGGTCTCTCCGTCGAGCCGCGTGGTCTGTGCTGTCAGGTAGCGGACCAGGGCTTGCGCCATGGTGAGTCGGACGGTTGCCATCATCGTTGGGTGCCTCCTCGGGCTTCACGCCGTGCGATCCGTCTCGATAATATCCCATACGACCGATGGTCCCCGGGCCTATTCGCGCGCCGCGCCGCCGCGTGCTCTTCGACTTGCTTCGAGACGAAAAATACCCTTTCTGTGTGCCTGGATACCACCTCACCGGTTCGAGCGAACGATCATGGTCACATTGGCGGTTCTTGGTGCCGGGCGGATCGGTACGGTTCATGCGCGTAACGCGGCGGCGCATCGGTTGATCGACCTGGTCGCCATCGCCGACCCAGTGGCAGTGACCGCCCAAACCCTCGCGGCGGAGACCGGCGCGCGGGTTGCGAGCGTGGACGCGGTGTTTGCCGATAAGCGGATTGACGCGGTGATCGTCGCCACACCCACGGACACCCACGCCGATCTGACCGAACAAGCGGCAGCTGCCGGCAAAGCGGTGTTCTGCGAGAAGCCGATCGATCTGGACACGATACGGGTTCGGGCCTGCCTGACCGTCGTCGATCGGGCCGGCACCACCCTGTTTGTCGGCTTCAACCGACGGTTCGACCCGAGTTTTTCCACATTGAGGGACAGACTGCGGAACGGTGAAATCGGCACGCTTGAAATCCTGACGATCACAAGCCGGGACCCCTCGCCACCACCATTGGCCTACATCGCCCGGTCGGGCGGGCTGTTCCGGGATATGATGATCCATGACTTCGACATGGCGTGCTGGCTGTTGGGCGAAACACCGGTCGAGGTTTACGCCACGGCCTCGGCGCTGGTCGATCCGGCCATCGGCGCGGCGGGCGACGTCGACACGGCGGCGGTGCTCCTGAAGACCGCCTCGGGGACGATATGTCAGATTTCGAACTCCCGCCGGGCGGTCTATGGCTACGACCAGCGGATCGAGGCGCACGGATCGACCGGTATGTTGCTGACCGATAACCGCCGCGCCACGACGGTCGTGCGCGCCGGCGCCGATGGGTACACCCAGGATCCGGCCGAGGATTTTTTCCTCGAACGCTATGCCGATGCCTACCGGCTCGAACTCGACGCTTTCGTGCGTTGCCTGGAAACCGGTGCCGCCGCCGAGCCGGGCGGCGCCGACGGGTTGCGGGCGCTGGTGCTCGCCGATGCCGCGGTGCAATCCGTTCGCACCGGAAACGCCGTGACAGTAGGCGGTTAGTGTCCTGTCAGCCGGCTCCGGCCACCGCGAGTGTCATCGCTGGCAGGTCAAACAGACGATCAATAGATCCGCGACGGGACATCAGCGGCGCGCCTATCTCGTGAACCTAAGCGCATATCGGACAACGATTTAGGTTTGCAGGGCGCTGATGGGCGGGCGGCCGATCCGCGTAGCCTCGACCAACGCGCGCACTTGCTCCGGGTCAACGGGCTTGGTGAGAAAGAAATCGAATCCTGCTTCAAAGCCTGCTCGAATATGGGTCGGCCGCGTCTCGGCCGTGACCCCAACGATCGCCAAGCTGGGCCACTGGGCCTTCAGCTCACGCACCGTCGCATAACCATCCATTCCGGGCATCCTGAGGTCGAGGAAAACCATATCCGTCGGTTCTTGCCGTACATTTTCGAGGCAGGCTTCGCCATCGCTTACCGCATCGACCTGATCGGCCTTGTTCGCCAGGTAGAGCGTCAGAAGTTCACAGAACAAGGGGTCATCGTCGACCACCAAAATGCGCATGGAGTAACGTCCTCTCAAGAAAACCCGGCTGAGACCGTCTAATCGGTTTTGCGAGCGACCGTCGGTCCCGGATACCGCGCGATGATCTGGCGCAGCCCGTCAAGCAATCCGCGCGATTCGCCTGCCTCGATTCCTTTGAACCGGGGTGTTGCCACCAACCGGATGGCATCTATGAAGGGTTGAATATCCGTCGCGTCGACGTTGCCGGCCCGGCGCTTACGAACCAAGAGTTCGCACAACAAGTCACCGCTTTGTGTCACCAGGAAATAGCCAAAGGTGGAGCCAAGGTCGCGAATTGACATTGCCGTCCGGTAGACCGCTTCGTTCGCTGAATCGGCATCGCCAGTGGCGAGTTCGCCGACTTGTGAGACCAATGTCTCAAGATCCGAAGCGAGCCAATCTGGGTAGGCTTCCGCCATCTTGTCGATCGCCTGCTGCCCCGCGTCGACGGCTTGTTTGAGGTCTATGCCGCCCGATCGTTTCGCAAGGCGCGCAAATCGGCTTTCAACCTTGAATATTTCGACGGAGCCGCCCTCTGGGGCAACGACCTCTGGCTTTTCGTCATCCTTGCTCATTCCGGCTCCAACGTGTGTCCGCCAAGCCACACCGACAACGAACTAATCTCCATGGTTCGCCGCGGTCGTACGTTCTTTGTCCTCCACAGCCCGCAGCCAGTCAGAGCGACGCTCTTGCTCGGCGGGTACGGGGACATCGTGGAAGCGGCGGTCCGGTCCGATGTAGTTCGGTGTACGTACAAAAGACCTCCCGTCATTGGAAACCCACATAAGACGCTCGAATAGTAGCTTTGGCGATATCGGCTTCGCCAGTACCGCCGTCGTGCCGGCGTCGCGTGCCGTAAATATATTTTCCTTTTGCGTGTGGCTCGTCAGCAAAATAATCGGATTGAACGCCGTTACCGGGTCGTCCAGCCGCCGAACCGCACGCACGAAATCGAAACCGCTTAGTTCCGGCAACAAACTCTCGCAGATGACCGCGTCGAACAGCCGTTCTCTATAGGCGGAAAGCGCCGCACTCCCATCGGATACCGCGACCGGATCCGCACAACCAAACTGCCGTAGGATGCCTTTTACGACGTTTTGTATGTGCTTGCTAGCATCCGCGACCAGGATGCTAGTGCCCTTTAATTGCAAGGTATTGGTCACTGGCGACTCATCTTTGCGTTACGGATACCAATTCTCCACGAAAAAGAGTAACCTCAACTTGGAGAAGTATCAATTTTTATGCGTCGTGAAACGTTTATTTTTTTATATGGTTAATGCTCGTCAGAGCCAGTGATCGACCTGAGAAATGAAGACGAATAAGACCAGGCGCCAGTCAGGTGGGCGGCGGGCTGGCGCGACGCCGCCTATTCCGGCTCCTGAGTCAGGCCGCCCGAGCTGGTGTAATCCCCGGCGTAATCCAAGGCAGCGAACTCCCCGCCCATATAGCGCTTGGCGATCGGACCCGACGGATCCACTGGGTGATCGGCCAACACGTCAGCCGCGTGATCCTCGGCGTTCGAGCGTGGTCGATAGCCAAGCCGAAACGCCGCCTCGTTGTCCCACCAGCCGCGGGTGTTGCCGGAGACGCCGTACACTACCTCGTAGCCCAGATCGGGATGCTCCAATCCAATCCGCACGAGCTGGGCGAAATCCGTCGGCGAGATCCAATTGCTGAGTCGCCGGTGATCAACCGGCCGGGGAGCGACGTTGCCGATTCGAATGCTCAACACGCCCAGTCCGAACTTGTCGGCGTAGAACGCTCCGAGCGCCTCACCGAACGCCTTGCTCACGCCGTAACGGGTGTCGGGCCGAGGCACCACCTCGACACCGATGCGGCGCGATCGCGGATAGAAACCGATCACATGGTGCGAAGAGGCGAACACCACCCGGCGCACACCCTGTCGCCGCGCCGCCTCGAACAGATTGTGGACGCCGTCGATGTTGACCGCCCGGATGTCCTCCCACTGCCGCTCGATCGGAATGCCGCCGAGATGGACGAGCCCGTCAACACCAGCGCAGGCCCGCTCAAGCCCGGCGGGATCGGTCACATCGGCCTTGACGAATTCCTCAACACCCGGACGGGGCTCGATGTCGATCCGGTCGGACAGCCGGAGGATCGGGTAAACGCCCTGCAGTTCGGCGCGGAGCTGCCCGCCGACCGAGCCGGCGGCGCCGGTGATCAATACACGGTGGGGTTTATGGGGTGTCACGGCGGGGCTCCGGATGATCGGCATCCGATCGAGCCGACGAAATCCAAGCAAACGGGCAGCGGATCATCGCTGTTGTATGTGGAGGCGGCCTCGGATCGGCCGATACTAACCGCGTCGGACGTCAATCACCACATAGGCACACGCTTTAATCTATGGCATCATCATAAAATAAATACGTTCAATAAACTCGCATGCAAAGGAGACGAGCAATGCGTCGGATCATGTTGGCATTCACGGTGGTGGGCATGCTTGCCGCGCCAGGCACCGCATTCGCGCAGTCGGCCGCGCCCAGCGAAAGCGCATTTTCGATTAGCAATCCCTGGGTTGTCGGTGGCGCCGTCGCGGGTGTCGTCGCCGTCAACGCGGTGACCGGCGGCGCGATGCTGGCCCCGATGGTCGGGTAGGCGGCCTCGAGCATGATCGGCGGCGCTTGGCTCGGCCCAATGGCCTTGTCGGCCGGGGCGCAACAGGCGTTGTATCGTACGTCGACCCTACTGGCCGGTGCGGTGGTCGGCGCGGGTCTTGGTTACTGGATTGGCGCCCAATAACCAAAGTTTCACAACACCGAAGTGACGAGGTGTGACCAAAGCCTCGTTATGTCGTAAACTTGTTAATCCCGTTTCTGCGGGCTAGTTTCGTATGATAGGCCGAACTTCTGTCGACAAAAATCTTGGGGAGTAACTTCAGATGCGTAAGTTCATGACTTTGGCAAAGGCTCTCGTACTCGTCGTGGGCTTTGCGGTTGCCGCGACCGGCGCGCAAGCTCAACAGGCGGCGCCCGCCGCTGACGGATTAGGCTTCGATGGATACCGGGCGCTGGCCGTGACCGCCGGCGTGATCGGTGGCGCCGCGGTGGCGGCCGTGGTGACCGACGGTCTTATCATTCCGGTGTACGCCTTCACAACCGGCGCAGAGATGGGCGGCATCGGCGCCACACTCGGCATGGGCGGTGCTGGGGCGGGTGGCGGCGGTCTGATGACCTACGGTCAACAAAGCTACAGGTTCTTCCGTGGCAGCATGCGGCTTCTCGGCGCGATCGCCGGTGGCTTCTACGCCGACAGCTGGTACCTGGGGTCGTAAGCATCTCGGCGACGCTCACGAGAGCGTGCTGAACAAAAAGATGGCTACGGATCGGGACCCCGATCCGTAGCCATCTGTTTATCGGTATCGATGCAGGACGTCAGGGCGGGTTACGGCCGTGACTTATTCAACCGGCAGCGCCGGATAGTTGAAATAATCATATGCCCACATGGTGACGGTGCCGGCCGCGACCGCCGTGGTTACCGTTGTCACCGTCACCGGCATGGTGGCGATCACGAACCCGGCCATCGCTCCCATTGCGACATACATGGCGCGCATCGCGACGTCGTCGCCGGCTGATTCGCCATGGCCTCCCGCAGAAGAGGCCGCGACGGGAGAAGCCTGTATTTGAGTAAGAAGGCGCGGAGCCACGAGGGGCGCGGTGCTTGGCGTCGGCGATGTAGGGGCCGCAGCGATCGGCGGCATCGCCTGTTTGCCGGCGGCCTGCGCCGGATTGATCGACGCGACATACTGGTCGGGTTGCGCCGCCACCGAGGCTGACGCCAGGGCCACACCGCCGAGCACGACAAGACACGCCGGAATCACGCTGTATTTCATGTCGTTATCCTCCAGATCGGGTGCTCGTCGAAACGCGCACGGCAATATCAAACTGGCATAAAGTCGCTGTCAAGCAACCCTGTTGGCATCCAACCGCCAGGGAAATTGTACCAACTCGAATGCTCCCGGCGGCTTTGACCGCGGCATTGATCGCGTGGCCATGCCTGCCTTCACCGGCCCTGGCGCAAACAGCAGCTATCTCCGGTTCACATGGTGCGGGGTATATGCACTAAGCCGTCGGCGCATCGTCCGGCGCGATCGTCCGGCGCGCATAGGCGGCGACGGCTTCGGCTAAGCCGTCCACGCTAAGCGCTTCAGCATCGACCACTGTGGTTCGTTCAACCGCGTGCCGTTGCAAAACCGCAAGGGTGGTGTCGAGATCGTAATACCGCGATTCCTCGACCACAATCGCCGCATGCCGCGCAATCGTGTCGAGCGGCACGCGCGCGTCCGACAAACCGTTGACCGTGCGGTCCATGTCCGCATCGCCAACCAGTTCCCGGAAACCCTGGTTGATAAGGATGTCCCGGATTCTCTGAAGGTAATCCCGATCGCCACCCTGAGGCCCCGCCGCCGAGCCATCGACCGCCATCTCGTCGAAGGCATCGTCACGTCCGCAGAGCCGTGACAGCCGGGTCGCAGGTCCAACCCGAAAAGCGGCGAACAGCGCACGCGGGAGATTATCGACCGCGAACGATACTTCCGCCGTTCCACGCAGACCGTCGAACACCAACAGGCCTTCGGGAAGGTCTATGCGGCATTCCAGTCCCGCCAAGATTTCCCCCATCCCCCCGGGATACCGATTCCGAAACGCCGCCGTCGCCTCAAACCGTTCGCGTCGATCGCGCAGCCGGCCAGAGCGCGCTCCGAGCACGGTCGGAATGATGAACGCGTCGGTCAGCTCTCGCCGATCGGGAAGCACAGCGGCGATCGGCAAACGCTCCGCCAGACGCTCGACTGTTGAGGTTTTGCCGCTGCCGGTCAGGCCTATCATGATCAGCATCGGCCGATCCGCGACGGCCATCCCCAGCTGGGATGTCGCCGACCGCGCCGGGAGGCTAGTGGGCGACCAACGCAGATCCCGCGAAGACACATGCCGTGTCACGCTCATAGGCGCTCTCCGACCCGAGCACGATCGCCGGCACGGCCGACCGCACTGTGAATTTTCATGCCCAACACAAAGCGGGCGACGTTACTAAAGATACGCGTGCATTATCTTAAGCGTGCTGGTTTTTTAACGCTTTAACCCGGATTTCCCATGTGCTCCGTTCATTTGACGCCAGCTC
>JABMNR010000035.1 GCA_013203465.1 Alphaproteobacteria bacterium | reverse complement strand
GAGTCAGCCGATCCAAATCCGCACGGGGTGCCGGATCTACACAGGTTATCGTGGTGTCGAGGCCGCCGTCCGCCACGGCACGCGCCAGAAAACGGGTTGAATGACCCGAACCGATTTCGAGGATCTGGGCCGGTCGACGTTCACGCACCAACACATAGGCGGCCGCGCCATCCAGGCCCGGAAACCAATCCTGTTGCCAACGGGGGGCGGGAGGGTCGGTATCGTTGAACGCCTCGACGATATCCGCATGCCGATCGATCGCGGCCAACACCGCGTGCATCGAGGGTTCGGCGGCGCGCAACAATGGAGTCAGTTCCAGGTAGGTCTCAACCCGGCGAACGGATCGGGCATACCGATGCGGTATAAAGAAGCCCTTCTCGGTCATACCTAAAACCGTGAACAGCGCTTCTATGCGTTTTTTCAATGATTTGAGCGTCATGGCGCAACAATAGAGCCGATCACGGCAAAAGCACCAATCCCTCGCGAGCGACCATGGTTCCTGGCCGGGCCGTCGCGGCATCAAGGGCGATCTTGTCCATCGCCGCGTCGTCATGTGACGGGTCGTGATGAAACAATACCAGCGTGCCCACCCCGGCCGCATCCGCCAGACGAATGCCTTCCGACCAAGTGGAGTGGCCCCAACCGCGATGGGTCTCGAACTCCGCATCGGTATACGTGGCATCGTAGATCGCCACGTCGGCATCCTGCATCAACGCCAACACAGCCGCATCGGGTCGCCCCGGCTCGTGTTCGGTATCGGTGACGTAGGCGATCACGCGCTCACCAACAACCAGCCGATAGCCGCAGGCACCCCCCGGATGGTTCAACAGCCGGGTTTCCAGGCGAGAACCGTCCTTCGGTCGTAAAACATCGCCGGCATCGAACTCATTGAAGCTCACCTCGGCGCGAAACTCGTCGATTGGGATCGGAAACAGCGGTGGCGACATCATGCGGCACAGGATATCGCGCAAGCCGATCTCGGCATTCAGCCGGGCGGCGTGGAAACGAACCCGATTCCCGGCACGATAAGCCGCCTCGAAAAACGGGAGACCGGCGACGTGATCGAGATGAAAATGGGTGAGATAGACATCGATCTCACCGGGCTCTTCCGCCGCTAAAGCATTGCCCAGGCCGCGTATTCCCGTGCCGCCATCGAACACCAGAACGCGGCTGCCACAACGCACCTCGACACAGGCGGTGTTGCCGCCGTAGCGCACGGTTTGCGGGCCCGGACAGGCGACGCTGCCTCGCGCCCCCCAAATCCGGACCTGAACCTCGCCATCGGCGACCGTCGTGTCCGCCAAGCGTCCCTCCCGCCTCGCCGTCCCTCGCTCTCGCCGCACAACCCCTCTTCCGAACGGCCCGGCGTCAGCGGCATCTTCTCCCATAACATACACATAGGCTTACGAAAACGGCGTGCAAGCTTGCCTGTCCGTCATGGCTCACCCAGACTGCCGGTCTTACCGACTCGTACGAGCCTCATGCCCAACCCAGCTCTGCCCCACCGCCCAACCAACTGGACGGGCGTTCTTTTCGGCTTTCTGCTCGCCGTGCTCGCGGCGTTCCAGCAGTTCAAGCTGCCACCGATGTTGCCGGATCTGCTCGCCGCCTACGACTATCCGATCACCGTGGCCGGCGGTTTCATGTCGATCTACGCCGTCATTGGATTGGTCGTGTCGCTCGGGTTGGGCACCTTGCTGGCTCGCTTGGGCACCCTGCCGATCCTGATGGCCGCCTTCGCGACGGCGATCGCCGGTAATATCCTAGCGCTGACCATCCCCGAAAATGTTTGGGCCATGCTGGGATCTCGCGCTCTGGAAGGGCTGGCCTTCGCCGTGTTCGCCATCGCCGGGCCGGTGTATTCCACCCGCAATGCCGGGCCACACCACCTGTCCTTGGCCATCGCGATGAGCGCGATTTGGATTCCGATCGGGCAAATCACGGCCAACCTCCTCGTGCCGGTGGCCGAGGCGACGATTGGCTGGCGTCTGCTATGGCTCGCTACCGCCGGTGCCACGCTGTTGATGGCGGCATGGGTCGTGGTGATCCGAGTCAATCGCGGCCGCGCCATGCTCGACCTGCGGACCCAGCCCGACGCGGTCGCTCTGCCGCTTAGCGGCGAGGAGCGGTGGGCGCTGGCGCTGGCGGCGTTGATCTTCACGCTGTGGTCGGCGCAGTACTTCGCCTACATGACCTGGCTGCCTCAGTTTCTCGTTCAACAACATGGCCTTGACCAGAATCTAGCAACCCTGGGCTACTCGGTGCCGGTGGTCATACTGATCGTGGTTGGGCTTTTCACGTCGCGGGTCATCCGCCGAGGGGCGGCGGTCGGGCCCCTGTTGGTCGGCTCACTGATCCTGCAAGCCGGCGTCTGGTGGGCGCTGCCGGTTACCACAGGGCTGGAGATGGGGGTGGTTTCGTTGCTGGTGTACGGGATCGGAATCGGCATAACGCCGGTCTGTCTGTTCGCCCTGCCCAGCACGATTCTCGGATCGACGCGCACCGGACCAAAGGCCTTCGCGGCGATTATGACCGGACGCAATTTGGGTGTGCTGATCGGCCCGGTCCTGTTGCCGCAGGTTCTCCTGTTGACCGGGGTATGGAGCGCCAGCGGTCCGGTATTCGGCGCCATCACCACGCTGGACTTGATCGGCGCGGTGTTCCTGACGATCGGTCTCGCCCGCATGGGACGGCGCGGGCCGACCTGAGCGCGCGCCGGCTCAACTCTGGCTTAGGGAACCAGACGATAGCCACCGGTGTCGGTGACCAGGATCGCCGCCCGGGCCGGATCCGGCTCTATCTTCTGGCGCAAACGGTAGACGTGGGTCTCCAAGGTATGGGTGGTAACCCCGGCGTTGTAGCCCCAGACCTCGTTCAACAGGGTCTCACGCCTCACCATGCGATCACCGGCGCGATAGAGATATTTGAGGATCGCCGTTTCCTTCTCGGTCAAGCGGATCTTCTTGTTGCGCGGCTCGTCGATCAGCAGCTTGGCCGCCGGCTTGAAGCTGTAGGGGCCGATGGTGAACACCGCATCGTCGCTCTGTTCGTGCTGGCGCAGCTGCGCGCGCATCCGTGCCAGCAGCACCGCCACCTTGAACGGCTTGGTGACATAATCGTTGGCGCCGGCGTCGAGGCCAAGGATGGCATCGGCGTCGGAATCCTGGGCGGTCAGCATGATAACCGGCGATTTGACCCCCTGTTTGCGCATCAGGCGGCACAGATCCCGGCCATCCATGTCGGGCAAGCCGACATCGAGCAGGATCAGGTCGAAGTGCCCGACCTTGGTCGCCTCCAAACCCTCGGCGCCAGTACCGGCCTCGGTGGTGACAAATTCCTCGTGGAGCTGCAGTTGCTCGGCGAGGGTTTGGCGAAGGCTTTCGTCGTCGTCGACCAGAAGAATCTTGCGTCCGCTCGTCATGCCCATGTCGTCCTGTCACCTTATGATCTCATGACCGCAACGGCGCCGGCGCCGTTGCGGCACTTTGCAGTATGCCTCATTCCTCTGCGTCCTCAACCTCGACGCCTTTCCAGAACCCGATCCAGCCGGCGATCCGTCGCGCTCGTTTCTTCGGCGTTTCATAGCTGAATGCCGCGTCCACGATTTCGGTTTCACCGACCCGTACCGTGAAATAGCTGGCAACGCCACGCCACGGGCAGGTGGGTAGTGTCTCAGTTTGAATTTTCAGCCTGACGCTTTTTATACGGGCCGCGCCGACCGGGTTTCGGCGCCACGGCATCCATCAACGCAACCACGTCTTCCATCGACCACAGCTTGCCCGTGACGCCAGCGGCCATGGCGGGGGTCATCTTCAACGTCTTGTGCATCTTCACGAAGTTGTACCAGACGGTGTAGAGCGCGACCATGTGGACGTGGTTCTCGGTCTTCTTCGAGAAGCCGTTCGTCAGTCGCGTGAACCGCCGCATATGCATTCTCATCGTCAAGTTTTGCCGCTCCACGAACGACGTGCTGACGTGCTTGCGATCCGGGCTGCCCTCAATCCGCTCCTTGCGGGCTCCGATGCACTCGGCCGGGCTGTAGCGGCCCTTGGCAGTCTCCGGAGACGCGCCGTACAACTTGATCAGCATGGCGTAGTCGACATCGGCGCCGAACGCACCTTCGACGGCCTCCAGGTACACCTTGTGTCCGTCTGTGGTGAGCTGCGCCCGGTTCGCCAACCGCGACGCCACGTCGTTCATGAACTGCGTCGCGTATCCGCCGTCCCGACCGCCGACCAGCCACGACACGATCAGCTTTGAGTCGGCATCGAGGGCCGTCCACGTCCAAGTGTCGCCAGCCTCATCCGGAGCACGCTTCGCGGCGGCAACGTTCTTCTGTTTCGCGTAGGTGAAGCTCCAGATTTCATCGCACTGGACCCGCTTGGCCTTCACGCCCCGCACGTTCTCATCGTGATAAGCAGCGCACGCCTTGCCCGCGTCCACTAGCATCTTGGCCACCGTGTTGATCGACACGTCCACCACGCGGGAGATCGACCGCATGGACGAGCCCTCGCACAGCATGGAGAGGATTTGGACGCGTTTGGCGAGGGGCAATTTGTTCATACCCTCAATATATGAACTTACATGCTTAGCGTCAAATATGTTTGTTCATTTAATGACCCTCAGCCCGTGGCCATACTCAGTAAGCTTCCCAGGGGGGGCGTCAGGCGGCGATGGATACATCAAATCAAACTCATCCGGAGATATGAACAGCGATGTGCTCAATTCTTCTTTCGAATACCCAAGTTCCGAAACATGAAACCGGATAAGTTCTAAAATCTTCTTGGGCCATTCTTTTTCAGGTTCATGTGGTTCGGCTTTTCTATACCCAAGCTTTCCCATCTGAATGAAAAATGATTTCTTTTGATACGGAGTCAAAAAGCCCAACCTATCTGCTCTCATTGCTATCGCCGCCATTGATACTTTCCAATGTCTTTTAAGAAGAGCGGCTTGCCGTAGATCAAACTTCTGTAAATTCTTCCTTATCCCAGAGGCGGGAAGCAAAAAAGCGCCCGCAAACTGGTCGGCTTCGCTTTCCATCTCGGCGTCATCAATAAGAGTTGTCGTGTGCAAGACCATGTGGCCAAGCTCATGAGCCAGTGTGAGCCGAATTCGGTCCGCCGGTGCATTCATGTTAACAAAAAAAAGAACTGGCATGCCGTCAATTCTTTGGCTGACAGCATCAATCAAGTCATTGTTAAAACTGCAGGGTATTACGATTCCACCATTTCCCTCAATAAGATCGACAAGATTTTCTATTGGCCCGTCGGGGACCATCCAATGTTCACGCAAGTGCCTTGCCGCATTTTCTACGGTAAACCGCGCGCCATACCCGCCTTGATACTCGTCTCTATCAATTTCTGGAATATAGTGATTTGACTTGTATTCTGTTGATTTTAGTAATGCTTGAAGGTGGATGCGCCGAATATTCATCTCAGCTATCATCTTTGTCAGAGGCTTGACCCCAAGTTTCTTGCGTCGCCGGTAGTGAAATGGCGGCATCCCATAAGGCCGCCCGGTTTGGAAAAAAAACTCTGGTTGATACTCCAACGCTGCGCACAGATCGCTGACCAACTGGTGGGTTGGGGGAAGCATGCCCGACTCGACCTTGGAGACCGTGCCTTGCTGGACGCCCAGTTCCTGAGCGAGTCCGGACTGCGTGAGCCCACGGGACTCCCTGCCCAACGCCATCATGTGGCGATTAAAATTCTCCAAGCTGTACATAACGTTATGCCAAGCGGGTTTGTTTGGTCGCTTCGTACCAGGCAGTCTCGCCAACTTCCCTCGCATCGGCGGGCACGATTGCCGCGCACCAAAGTGTCTGCCGACCAGCAGGAAGCGATACCTGCGAACGGACAAACCCGATGCCGGCGGCATCAAGCAAATAGCCGATGGTCAATCGGGTCGGTTCCAGCGGGAGACCAGGTAGATCATCGCCTCTGTCGAACGCTTTCGCTTGAGGCGTAGGATAGTTCGTTGAAACGCCATCTTCGTCAGTCTTTTTGAACCGACATACAATATTGGCGGGCTCGATCAGCCAGAGATTCTGACCTCGCATGTCGACGTGCCGCACGCCCGGAAGCTCGTCTAAAACGCTGTGAGCCTCCGCCTTTATGTGGCGGTAAGTGCAATGAGCTTGCGCGCTACTGTCGAGGTCCACGGCAATGTCTGGTGGATAACTACTATAGACCTCATGGCCATGACGAACGATCCGGTCGAACAGGTCGAGGTACGGCTCTATCCGCTCCATGACCACAGAAATCTTAGTTTCCATGCTTGCACCTCCAACTGAGATGTAGGGTACATCCGCTTCGCGACGAAAACAACGAAAAATATTCCTGAAATTATTCTTCGGTGCGATTCCAACGCTTAGCCGCAGCCTGCCGCGCAATCTCGCTCCGCTGTTCGGCTGTCAGCTTCTTCGCCCGTGCGGCGCCACCCTTTCGGCCCATAGCTTGAGCGGCCTTGTCCTTACCGTCGTCGGCTTCGGTGTCTTCCTCGACCTCGCCCGTCGCGATCTGCATCACACGCACGGCGTTGCCGATCACGTCGGCGGGGCGCTTCTGGCCTTTGGGTCCTTTAGGCATGCTGTCTCCATGGAATGCTTACCGTTTAGCATATAGGAGACCGAGCGCCGGTTCGATACCGTGTCAATCCCGCCGGATTTCAAACTGAGACACTACCGGCAGGTGGTGTGCGTCGCGGTTTTGGCAAGCAACGTCATACGCACCGTATCGCGCGGGAAATACACCACCCCCTCGATCGAGATACTTTCCTCGCTCTCGGCCAACACGACGTCAGCGAGCCGTGCCCGTGCCATGACCTCGATCCGCCCTAGAAACGCGGCGCCAGGATCAGCCGCAGCATCGCCAGGCATAGCGGGTGATGCGGATCACCGAACGCCTCCAGCGCCGTGAAATGGTTGCGCCCCGGCAGGTCCAAGGATTCCGCCGGTTGTCGCGCCGCCCGCAGCGCCGCGACCAAGTCGTCCCGTTGCCGCAGATATTCGGGGCCCTCATCGCCGCCGACCGTCGCGATCAGCGGTGGCAATGTTCCCGTTTCGGCGCGCAGCCCTTGGGCAAGGGCGATTGGGCTCAACTTCGGCACGTCGTCGGGCTGAAGATGAAGCTGCTCATTGAGATAGCACAGACGGATCGGCTCCAAATCGTGCAGACCGGAGACCGAACACCCGCCCTTGATCTTATCCGGATGACCCGCCGGGCCGCACAGCATGGCCGCCAGATGGCCGCCGGCCGAATGGCCGGCCACGTACAGCTTGTTCGCCGATCCACCGATGTCGGCGGCGTGATCGTGAAGCCACCCGACGGCCGCGCGCACGTCAGCCACCACGTCAGCCACTTGGACCTCCGGGCACAACCGATACCCAACCGACACAAACGTGATATCGGCCGCCACGAAGGTCGGTGCCAGGAAATGCACCAGCGTGCGGTCGCGCATGTGCCAATAACCGCCGTGGATGAAGGCAAGGATCGGGGCATCCCGTCTTGCGGCGGGAAAGACATCCAGCCGCTGGCGCTCATGAGTGCCATAGGGTAGATCGAGGTCGCAGGAGAGCTGGCCCCGGGCTTCGGCACCGAGCGCAAGCCAACGATCCGATATGGCGCCCGCCTCCGGCACCTTGCGCCGGTTGTCGTATTGCGCGTCGAGATCGTCCTGGCCGTAGCCGCCAAACACCGTCATGCCACTCTCTCCTCTACCGCACAGCGAGAGTGACGAAGCGGCTTCGTCCGCGCAACCATCCTTGCTTATGCCGCCGTAGCGGGGTGCTCAGGCCATCAGGCGCGCGTCACCGCGCTTGACCACGCGGCTATGCTGGCCAATATGCCCGCCATGCTTACCGCCCAAACTCCGGCGCGCCCCGCGCCCCGCGATGCCGGCCGTCTCGCCGTCGACCGCGCGATCGCCGAGCTTCGGCGTGGCGGCATGGTGGCGGTGCGCGCCGGCCCCGAACGCGACCGTCTGGCGCTGGTGATCGCCGCCGAGATGACCACCAACGACACACTGGCTCAACTGCGCGCGCTGGCCGGCTCGGAGCCGGTACTGGCCGTTACCCGCAACCGAGCGGCCGCGTTCGGATCAGGCGGCAGCGCGCCGGTTGTGACACTGGCCTTGCCAACAGGAACCACGGCCGACCGCATCCTCGATCTGGTTGACCCGACCCGTACAGGCAATCTCGATGGCGCCACCGGGCTCGCCGCCCTGTCGGAGCCGGGCGCCGGACCCGCCGCCACCGGGGCGCGGCTAGCCAAGCTCGCACGACTGATTCCCGCCGCCTTGGTTGCCGTGGTGCCGGGACTCGCCAGCGACCAGCTGGAGGTCTGGGCTCGCGAACATGCCGTACTTCTGGTCGATCGCGTCGCGGTGGACGGCTACCCGGCTGCCGTCGCCAAACGGCTTGTTCGAGCCGCCGCCGCGCGGGTGCCCCTGGCGGACGCCGAGAACTGCGAAGTGATCGCTTTTCGCCCGGTTGATGGCGGCACCGAACATGTGGTGATCCGCATCGGCGAGATCGACCCAAGTGAACCGGTTCTGGTCCGTCTGCATTCGCAATGCCTGACCGGCGATCTGCTGGGTAGCCTGCGCTGCGACTGCGGCGATCAACTGCGTGGCGCAATCCGCACGATTGCCGAAGCCGGCGGCGGTATCCTGGTATACCTCGCCCAGGAAGGCCGCGATATCGGGCTGATCAACAAACTCAAGGCGTACAGCCTGCAAGACCTCGGCGCCGACACCGTCGACGCCAACACCATGTTGGGGTTCGACGACGACGAGCGGGTATACTATCCGGCGGCGGAAATGCTGCGCCAGCTTGGCGTCGGGCGGGTGCGCCTATTGACCAACAACCCCGCCAAGATCGACCAGCTCGCGGCCTGCGGCATCACCGTGGTCGAGCGGGTGCCCCACGCTTTCCCGCCGAACCAACACAATCAGCGCTACCTCCACGCCAAGGCGAACCGATCCGGCCACCTGCTCTGACAGCAGGGTCTTGAGTGCCGCCAAGGCGGGCAGATTCCTCCCGCTTGCCCGGCAGGCCCTGCCGTTTTGCCGGCACGGCCTGGAGCAGTGCGATGAGACGAATCATAATCTATTGAAATTTAAAGGTTTTCTTAACCCCCCGTTGGCATGAACGTTGCGTCACTTTGGACAACACACAAGGAGCGCCTTCATGACCCTGACTTCGTTCGAGGCGGTCAACGCCGCCCCGCCGGCTTGGTGGGGCCAAAGCACCGGTCGTGGAGGCGAAGCCGATTCCGCGGAGACCGATGTTGGCGGCGTCGTCAAAGAGGGCTTTGGATTCGGCGACCTGTTGGACGTCATCAACCCGCTGCATCACATCCCGATCGTCGGCATGATCTATCGCCAGCTCACGGGCGATGCCATTGCCGAGGCGCCACACATGGTTGGCGGCGCATTATGGGGCGGGCCCATGGGGGTTATCGCCGCCCTGACCGACAGCGTGGTCCGAGGCGAGACCGGCCATGACACGGGTACAGCGGTTTTGGCGTGGCTGGACGATACACCGGTCGAGACGGGCGGCGACCTGGGCGCCACACTGGCAACTCTAGAGCCAATCGAGCAAACACCGGATGGCGTGGCGCTGACGGCGCTTACCGACGGCCCGAAGCCGGACAATCAACCACCCGTCGACATCAGCTTGATCGGACAAGCGGGTGCCGACCAGATGACTGCCTCGCAAGGCGTCTTCCAAGGGCGCACCGCCGACCGGCTCGACGCGTTCATCCGCAAGGCTAACGCGATACGACCAGCATCCTCGGCACCAACAACCTCGATGCCAACCACCCCAATACCAGCAACCCTGCGCGCCGACGCCTCCGACACCTTGTCGGCGCCGGCCGGCGGTACCGATGTCAGCCGATGGATGTTGAACGCCCTCGACCGGTACCAGACTATGAGACGCGCCGAGACGGGTTGACCGCCGACCTCAGGGGCGATCGATGGTCTTGCTTTGCATGCGGGCGTCTCAGCTATCGTCGCGGGCGCCAAAGATCGCGGTGCCGACCCGAACATGAGTGGCGCCGAGCTGAACCGCGATCTCGTAGTCCCCGCTCATGCCCATCGACAACCGAGGCAGCGCGTGGCGCTTGGCGATCTCGGCCAGCATGGTGAAATGCAATGACGGCTCGTCCTCGGCTGGCGGAATGCACATCAACCCGACCACCGGAAGACCGAAATCGTCCCGGCATTGTTCGATGAAAGCGTCGGCCTCGGCCGGAAGCACGCCGGCCTTTTGCGATTCCTCTCCGGTGTTGATCTGGATGAAACACGCTGGCCGCTTGCCCTGCTTGGCCATTTCCTTGGCCAACTCGCGAGCCAGCTTCGGCCGGTCGACGGTCTGAATGGCATCAAACAGCTCGACCGCGGCGGCCGTCTTGTTGGTCTGCAACGGGCCGATCAGATGCAGCTCCACGTCGGGAAACCGTTGCTTCAGCGCCGGCCACTTGCCTTGCGCCTCCTGCACCCGGTTCTCGCCGAACACCCGTTGTCCGGCGGTAAGCGCCGCCTCGACCCGTTCCAGTGGCTGCATCTTGCCCACCGCGATCAGGGTAACGGCCGTGGGATCACGTTCCACCTCAGCGGCGGCGGCGGCGATCCGCCGGTGTACCTCAGCCAGATGGCCTGCCACCTCTGCGTTCACATCAGTATTCTTGGTGATGTCGCGGGACGGGTTGTCAGTCATGCGGGTTCCTCGGCGTAACCATATCGTCTGATTTCCTCGGCCAGGCTTTCGGCCACTGGCGCCATCGCGAAATCATAGCGCCGCCACCGCGCTAACGCCGTTCGGTAAATGGGCTGGGTGACTTGGCCGGCGCTCGGGGTCGACAATACCCCGCGATCCCGCGCGTGTTCATGAAATTGGAGCATGCCGTCGTGCCAGGGTAGATCGAGGAAAGCAAGCACCCGGCGTGCTTGTCCTTCCAGATCGTCGACCAAATCCTCGTAGCGCACCGTCACCCGCGGTGGATCGAACCGGGAGACATAGGTTTCCCACAGCTCGAACACCGCGCGGTACAGATCGGCCGCGCCTTCGACGGTCGCGAACGCGGCCATCCAGTCGTTAAGCTGGAAGTTCTGCATGAAGCACGACAACACCACGTCGCACGGATGACGCAGCGCCAACAGGAACCGGGCTTCGGGGAAAATCTGCCGGATGAAACCAACATGCACCAGATTAAGTGGCATCTTGTCGACGACATAACCCGATGATGGATTCGGTGCGTGTCGCGCCATGGTCCGCCGATACCAAGCCCGAAGCTCGGCCCGGCGATCCGGATCGAGATTTGGCAGACCGGCCGGGTACTCAATGCCGGCTTCGCGCAACCGCGCGATCAGCCCCGGCACGAGCGGCCGTTCCTCGACCACGGTAATCGCCGGATGGGCGTCAAGGACCTGATCCAGCAACGTGGTGCCGGAGCGCGGAAACCCGACCAGGAACAGCGGGATCGGGCCATCGTCGGTCGGCCCGGTTTCCGGAACCGAGGGCAGGCCTCGGCGGTAGAGGTCGGTCAAGGCGGTGATCTGCGCGTAAGCCCGAGCCGGATCGCGGCGCGTGGTGGCAGCGATTAGCTGCGCGGCCTTGGCTTCGGCGAAGGCGGCGAAAGCGTCCCGCGCGCGCCCCATGGCCTCCAACGTCTGGGCGCATTCGAACAACAAAGGGTAGCGGCGCCCCGGCTTGATCTCGCCGGCAAGCAGAACCTGTCCCCGTTCGAGGGCGGCCTCGTTTCTATTTAGCCGGCGATCGACACGCAGCCGTACTCGGCAGCCCGCAAGCGATCGAGGGTCGATCGCAAGCGCACGGCCGGCCCAAAGGCTCGCATCATCCAATGACGCCCGGTTTTCCGCCTGCTCGGCAACGAGCGCCGCAGCACTGGCATCGTCGGGCGCGAGCATGACCGCCGCTCTGGCCGCCCGCCGGGCGGTGCCGCCGTCGCCGTCGACGCGGGCCGCCAACGCCAACTGCCGCAACAACGTCACCGACCCTGGAGACCGGGACAGCCCCTCGTGCAGCAATTCGATCGCCTCGGCCGGTTGTTCCAGATCGAGGTACAAGGCCGAGAGCGCCGCCGTCGCCTCGATATTCGGCCCCCCGACCAACGCCGACCGCAGATGGTAAGCCGCCTCCCGCCAGCGCCCAAGCCGGCGCAGAGCGGTGCCGGCATTGACATGAAGCGCCGGGTCGGTGGCCCCTCCGGCAAGTGCGCGCCCATAAGCCTCGGCGGCGCGGTCGAACGACCCGGTCTCGGTTTCGGCATCGCCAATCAATCGTGCTACCGCCGGATGCGCCTGGACCGTGACCGGAAGCGACCGAAGCAGGTCCAGCGCGCCGTTCGGATCGCCCAGCGTCGACCGCAGCTGCGCCAGATTAACCAGGAGAGTCGCATCGGTCGGCGCCCGGCGACGCGCCGCCTCCATCAAGGAGAGCGCTGCATCCCCATGCCCAGCTTCCGCCTCCAGCACGCCGAGGCGATACAACAGGGGCGCGGGCGTGTCCGTGGCCGCGATCAACGCCGCATGATCACCGCGCACGGTCTCCGGTCTCCCGGCGGCGACCGCTCGTTCGGCGCGGGTCGTCAGGGAGGAAAATTGTTTTTTTGCGCGGGAAGGGCCTGGTGCCATGACGGCATCAGACCGTAGGGCGATCGACTTTGTCCAGATAGCCTAGCTCGCGGAGAACTTCGCCATGCACGTCAATGAGCCTAGCGACCTGCGCTTCGGTCAGATGTTGGCGCCAGCCGCCTACCTTGCCGGTGCGAAAGAACGTCTGATCCTCACGCACCCGCTCCGTGAACCCGTGGCGCTGTTCCTGGCGCGAAACCTCGTCGAAGTTGCTGAAGCGGATCGCTCGCTTCACCCGATCCGGATTGGCCGGCAGCTTCAGGAATTTGGCGATCTTGGAGAACTGCTTGAACGGTTTGGCGCGGAGATCCTCATACCGCAGCACCAACGGCTCGAACCCCGGCACCGACATCCAGCTCCGATAGTGATCGCACCAGCGGCCAAGATGCTGCACCACGGCCGCCGATGTCGTTGGCGTGTGCATGGTCGGCCGCCCTATGCCTTCCACCGCGTCGTCCATCGACGTGCCATAGTGCCGTGCCAAGGACACGGTAACGTCGAATACGTTCCGGACGATGTAGATGGCGCCCATGCTGTGCTCGAGATGAATGATCGGCGTGTCGAACGCGTGGCCCAGGATGTTGTGGGTCTTGACGATCGAGGTCTCGGCGCGGCTTGCTAGGTGCCGCTGCACCGGCTCGCGCAACCGCTGGATCTCTTCATCGCTCAGGTCCGTGACCGGTCGGTCGGACAACGGTTGATAGAGCCGAGGTTGGGCATCGCCGAAGTTCACCACCTGCAGGTCATTGATCGACACCGGTTCCCGAGCGTTGCGGAACAGGTTGTCGAGAAAGATCCGGACCCAGGTGTTACCGGATTTCGGGTACGAGGCGAGCCACAGGATTCCGCCGGCCATCGCGATGTCAAACCTGTATCGGAAAAATGATGCGGTTGGCGATCAGGGATTTGATCAGCTGATCGCCCGCCGGGCCGCGCGCCCCGTGAGCCTCGGACAACGCCGATAGCCAGAACACTTCGCGCCCCAGTATCCACTCAAGCATTGGCCGATCCTCGTGGGCAAGCGACACCGTGACATCGTCGCGACGCAGACTGAGCCTATCGCCGTCCTCGATAAGTGTCGGCGTGTGGCGGGTCACGAAGAAATAGCCATCGGCCGCCCGATCGGGGAACCGGTAGCCGCTGACCTTCTCGAAGGTTCTGTCCTTCAGATAGGCCGCGACATGCTCCACGAACGCGGGGTCGTTCAACACGGTGTTGAGATGATCGCCGATTTCCGCGAGATAGCGGGCAAGCGCACCCCGCTCCTCGAAATGCGGCAGCCGCCGGCGATAGAATTCCGGCTTCTGCATCTCGCTCGCCAACATGCCGACCACGGTGAAGCCGACCGACGGCGTGGCGCCGAAGGACAGGTGCAGCGACGCCTGATCGGTGGCGATCGCGTCGTGATACTGGCCGCGCGGAATGTACAGGATGTCACCGGGACGGGTGGTGATCTGGCGCGCGATCGCCCCCTTCATGCCGTCGTGCTGTTCCTTGGAGAAATCGCTCGGTCGTATGCCAGGAACGAACACCGCTTCGGGGAAACGGCCCTCATAGATGTTCCAGGTCTTCTCACCCTCGATCTGTATGGCGAAAACATCCATCGTGTCGAAATGCGAGGCGTAGCCGCGCACTTGCTGCCAGGAACAATAGACGTTACACGAGGTCGTGGTTCCGGTCAGGCGCTCGATGCAGCGGGTGGCCGCGCCAATTTCGGGATCGATCCCTTCCAGGAAATCGAGAACGAAGGTCGCCCCCTTCCGCAGCAGGGCCGTCACCTTGGCCCGATCGGGCCGCAGGTTTGGATCGCCGGTCCGCCCAATACCGGGGCGGCAAAACTGAGCCGCCGGCAACACTTGGCCGTCAAGCGCCATCTCCACCGATCGGCCATCCCACAATTTGGGGCGATCCAGCAGATCGTTCAGCTTGACCCACGAAAACAGCCGTCCCACGTCCTGGACGGATCCGATCTCGTGATAAACCTGTCGGTCAAAATACTCGCGGAGGAAAGTCTGGCGATCGATCGATCGCATGAGGTGGTCGAAGGGGATCTCCATGGCCCGATCCCTTAGCCTAACGGCACATCAAAAAAAAGACCGTCAAACGAAAAGGAGCCGCCCGAAGGCGGCTCCTTCCCGATAGTCCGATGTGATCGGGCTTAGAAGCTAAGCCGGATACCGGTCACGAAGTAGGTCGCCTCAACGTCAGCAATGGTCGACGAGGCCGACTCGAACTGAGCGTTGCCGAGGGTGGCCGCGGCGGTCACGCCCGGGCCCAGCGCATACTTGCCGGACAGATGAACGGTGTCCTGCTCGTAGGTGCCTTCGTTCTCGCCATGGAAGTAGGTGAGCGAGACGCCGAACGGGCCGGTCGAGTAGGAAACGCCGAGGTTGTAGGCGTCGCCGTTACCCGAGGTTTGGTTCTCGGCATGGGCCCACGAGGCACCAGCGCCGAAACCGCCAACGCCCAAAGTCGCACCGAAGGCATAAGCCTCCGGCTCGTCGGAGGTCGAGCTGCTCGTGCCATTCTCTAGGAAGGTGCCGTAACCGGCGGAAACGCCAACCGACGCACCCGAGAACTCACCCTTGAAGTTGGCGCCGAACATCACACCATCGGTCAGATTGCCGGCGGTGTTGCTGCGGTCGGTCAGGCCATTGCTGTCCTGAAGAGTATCCGGCGAATAGGACGCACCCACCTGGAAGCCGCTGAAACGCGGCGTGTAGTAGGTGATCTTCTCGGAGTCATTCGCGCGCGCCGGCTCGATATAGGTGGAGCCGCCCGGAGCCCGGAAGTAACCGCCCGACGAGATCTGAGCGCTGCCGCCCAAAGCCCAGTCAACCTGGTCACCGGAGTTGATGCCGATGCCGAAGTCGGACGGCGCGTAGTGCATCTTGTACAGAGCGGAGTTTTCGGAACCGAGATTGATCTCACCGAAACCGCCCCTGACGATCAGATAGGACTCATCGATCTGATCCGCAGCGTTGCTGTTGGCTTCGAGCTGAACGTTGATGCCGAACGTGATACCGTTATCCAGCGTCGTCGAGCCCTTGAAGTGAATTTCCGAGTCGGACTTAATGTCAATGCCATCGACGTCACGGGTCGAACCGTCGTCAACGGTCGTGAAACCAATCCACTGCTCCATATAGCCACCGACCTGAGCCGACAGCTTCTCAGCCGCCATGGCCGGGGCCGAGGCAACCATGCCCGCGGCGACAAGCGCCGTCGTGCCGAGAAGAACCTTCTTCATTCCCCATCTCCCGAGTTCGAGGTGTTTTCCGGGCACGCAACGGCAATTGTTATCAACGGACTCAAGGCCCAAGACACCGTCGCGTCGGACATAGTGCTATGCCGAGCCGGGTGTCCGGTCAACAAACCCGAGCGGTTGGCCGGTGCAAAACTGTCTCATTGTGACGAAAATGCCACATTGAGTCATCGGGCCCTATCGCGCCGAACCGTTGCAAGGGGTCTCCGTGCCCGGTAAACAGAGTGAAATCTTGAGGACATTGGTCATGACCTTGGTGGCTCGCTTTCCGGTTTATCGATCTTTGCGCCTGGCGCTCGTTGGGGCTTGCCTGGCTGGGCTGGCCGCCTGCGGCACGGGTGCCGATGTCGAGTACGAGTATCCAACGAAGGGTGCCGACGGTTTGCCGACCTACGAGAAGCAAGAAAGCCTGATCGGGCCGCAAGGCTTCGACTTGTTCAATTTCGGCGACACCGGTAGCAGTGGTCAAGGAGGCGGTGGCGGTGGCGTGGCGGTCAACGCCTTTCTGTGGCGCGCCTCGCTTGATACCCTATCGTTCATGCCGCTCGCGTCGGCTGACCCGTTCGGCGGAGTGATCATAACGGAATGGTATGGTCCACCCGAGAACCGTGGGGAGCGGTTCAAGGTAACCGTCTATATTTTGGACAAGGCCCTGCGCTCGGACGGCATTCGGGCGAATGTTTACCGGCAGGAGCGGGCGGGCAGCGAGTGGATTGATGCCACGGTCGACACCTCGCTTGGAAAAGGACTGGAGGACGCGATCCTGACGCGGGCGCGGCAGATTCGCATCGAGCAATCCGCCGCGCGCTGATCCACCCCGTGACGGGTCAGGCCGGAACGCCCGGAACGGCGCGCGTCCAGACCACACACGGCAGGTCCCTCACGCCCGCACCCTTACCGATCGAGATCACAGACTGATGGCGCGCTACAACGTCAAGGAAACCGAAGGTCGCTGGCAAACGCGGTGGGCCGAAGCCGGGTGCTTCGAGGTCGAGGCCGACCCGAGCATGCCGAAATACTACGTGCTGGAGATGTTCCCCTACCCGTCGGGACGCATCCACATGGGCCATGTCCGCAATTACACGCTCGGTGACGTGGTTGCCCGGTACAAGACGGCGCGCGGATTCAACGTGCTGCACCCGATGGGCTGGGACGCGTTCGGCCTGCCCGCCGAGAACGCCGCGATCGAGCGCGGGGTCCATCCGCACGGCTGGACCCACGAGAACATCGACGCCATGCGCACGCAGCTCAAATCCATGGGGCTTAGTTATGACTGGGGAAGGGAGCTGGCGACATGCGACCCGAGCTATTACCGCCACGAGCAGAAAATGTTTCTGGATTTCCTCAACCAGGGTCTGGTCTACCGTAAGGAATCCTGGGTCAACTGGGACCCTGTTGAAAACACCGTGCTCGCCAATGAGCAGGTCATCGACGGCAAGGGCTGGCGTTCCGGCGCCGATGTTGAAAAGCGTCTCCTGTCTCAGTGGTTTATGAAAATTACGGCGTTCGCTCAGGAACTTTTGGAAGATCTGAAACCGCTTGACCGGTGGCCCAACCGGGTGCGCCTGATGCAGGAAAAATGGATCGGGCGGTCCGAAGGCGCCTTTATGTATTTCGATATTGAGGGCCGCGATGCCAAGAAGGACAACGGACGCGTCAATGTCTATACGACCCGGCCAGACACCATTTTCGGCGCATCTTTTTGCGCGCTTTCCGCCAATCATCCGGTATCGCTGGAGCTGGCCGAGGACGATGCCGAGCTTCAGGCGTTCATTGCCGAATGCGGGCGCACCGGAACCAGCGAAGCCGCCATCGAAACCGCCGAAAAAAACGGCTTTGATACCGGCCTCAGAGTCCGCCATCCCTTCATTGCCGATAGAACGCTGCCCGTTTTCGTCGCCAACTTCGTGCTCATGGAATATGGAACCGGGGCCATTTTCGGTTGTCCCGCGCACGATCAGCGCGACCTTGATTTCGCTCGCAAGTACGGTCTCGAAGTCATTACCGTGGTTTCTCCCGAAGGAAATGAGGACTTTCCCATCGACAACGAGGCTTATGTCGACGACGGCATCTTAGTTAATTCGGATTTTCTCGACGGCCTTGGCGTGGAGAAGGCAAAATCAGTCGCCATCGACCGGCTTGAAGCCGGCGGTGCCGGAATAAAGGCGGTCAATTACCGCCTGCGTGATTGGGGCGTTTCCCGTCAACGCTATTGGGGATGCCCGATCCCGGTGGTCCATTGTCCCGATTGCGGCATCGTTCCCGTTCCCGAGGCCGAGCTGCCGGTAGTCCTGCCCGACGACGTCGATCTGGGTGGGGCAGGAAACCCACTTGAGCGGCATCCGACCTGGAAAAACGTCGCCTGTCCGACATGCGCCAAGCCGGCCCGGCGCGAGACCGATACCTTCGATACTTTTTTTGAATCGTCGTGGTACTTCGCCCGCTTTTGTTCGCCGCACGCTGAGGAGCCTCTCACCCGGGACGCCGTTGATTACTGGCTGCCGGTAGACCAATACATCGGTGGCATCGAGCATGCGGTCCTGCACCTTCTCTATTCCCGGTTTTTTACCCGGGCGCTCAAAAAATGCGGATACCTTGGCATCAAGGAACCCTTTGACGGACTGTTGACCCAGGGCATGGTCTGTCACGAAACCTACAAGGATGCCGCCGGCAATTGGCTGTTTCCTGAACAGGTAGAAAGTGCTGACGGCCCGGTTATCGTCGGGCGATCTGAAAAAATGAGCAAGTCCCAGAAAAATGTCGTCGATCCGGAATCCATTATCGGCTCCTATGGCGCCGACACGGCACGCTTGTTCATGTTATCCGACAGCCCCCCGGAACGTGATCTTGACTGGACCGACGCCGGCATCGAAGGCGCGGGGCGGTATGTTAACCGGTTGTGGCGACTCATCAATCAACCCGAAAATGAATTTGCCGATATCGGCACTGAAAAGCCTGACGTCTTAAGCGACGCCGCCTTGGCCACCGAAAAGACCATTCACATGACGATTGCTTCGGTATCAACCGATCTCGAAAAATTTCACTTTAACAAGGCCGTCGCCCGCATTCGCGAACTGACGAATGATCTGGATGCCCTTGCGCCCCAGCAAGAG
>JABMNR010000034.1 GCA_013203465.1 Alphaproteobacteria bacterium | reverse complement strand
CCCGCGACCTCGCCGCTCGCCGCCCGCACCTGGGTCGCGGCGGCGCCGGTCTCCTGGGCGCCGGTGTTGACCGCGACGATGTTGGCCGACACCTCCTGGGTGCCGGTCGCCGCCTCCTGCACGCTGCGGCCGATCTCCTGGGTTGCCGAGGACTGCTCGTCCACCGCCGCGGCGATCGAGGTGGCGATCTCGCTGACCCGCGAGACGGTTGCCGAAATCTGCCGGATCGCCTCCACCGCCTTGCCGGTCTCCGCCTGCATGGTGTTGATCTGGGCCGAGATCTCCTCGGTCGCCTTGCCGGTCTGGCTGGCCAGGTTCTTGACCTCGGAGGCCACCACCGCGAAGCCCTTTCCGGCATCGCCGGCCCGGGCCGCCTCGATCGTGGCGTTCAGCGCCAGCAGGTTGGTCTGCTCGGCGATGTCGTTGATCAGGCTGACCACCTTGCCGATCTGCTCGGCCGCCGCTTCCAGACCGCCGACCGAACGTTGGGTGTCCTCGGCCTGCGTCGCCGCCTCGCTGGAGATCCGGGTCGACTCGCCGACCTGGTTGCTGATCTCGGTGATCGAGGCCGACAGCTCCTCGGCGGCGGCGGCCACGGTCTGCACGTTGGCCGTCGCCTGCTCCGAGGCGCTGGCGACCGCGCCCGACTGCTCCATGGTGGCCTCGGCGGTCACCGCCATCGACTGGGCGGAAGCGTCGAGCTGGGCGGTGGCGCTGGCCACCGTCTTCAGCATCTCGTCGACCCGCTTGTCGAACTCCTCGGTCATCGCCTCGATGGCCTTGCCGCGTTCCTCGCGCTGGGTACGCTCGGCTTCCTGCTCGGCGACCAGCTCGTCGTTCTTGATCATGTTCTCTTTGAACACCAGCACCGCCCGGGCCATGCTACCGAGTTCGTCTCCACGCTGGGCACCCTCGACGTCAACGGTTTTATCGCCGTCGGCAAGCTGCTCCATGGTGTTGGTCAAGCGGGTCATCGGGTTGGAAACGCTCCGCTTGATCCACAGGGCCAGCCACCCGGAAATCATGGCACCCAAGATGAAGCCGCCAACGCCAGCGATGAGCATTTCGATCTGCGTGTCGCCGATCTCGCCAATAATTTTCGCCTCTAGAGCATGCTCGTCTTCAGCGGCGGCATTCTCGAACGCGACGGTGACTTCGGTTAACTCCTTGGCCTGCGAGGCCATCTCACCATCGACCAACTCCCGGATTCTGAGCTCATCCTCGTGCACGGTCTTGAGCGTGGCCTGGTATTTTTCGAAAAGTTCGGAAACCTCGGTGAACAACGCCCGTTCGGCCTCGGTGCGCACGGTGGCGCCCAGAGCGGTCAAAGCGGCATGTCCGGCTTCCAGCTCCCGCTCCACCTTGCTCCCAACAGCGTCGTCTTGAGTGCCGATCAGGATGTTTGAGTACAATCGAAGCAACAGCACGTGCTCCTGTAGCGCGCCGGCCAGGGTAACCGCATCCGAATTGCCTTCCTTGGCGGCGTGCTTCTGAATGATGTCCAAATCCTCGGTCATACGTTGACCGCTTGGCAACAAGTCCTCTTTCACGAGGTTCCTGAATTCGTGCTCCAGCTCGACGACCTCTTTGAAGTCGGTGATATAGACGCCGATATCGCGCTCGATCGTGTCGAGCCGTTCAACTTGCTCGGCCGCTAAGTCCGTTGCCCGCATTTGCGTGACAAGCGTCTGGATTTCCTTGGCGAGCGCGTAAACTTCCTCGGCGTCTTCCTCGTGCGCGGTCTTGGCGAACTCACGCGCGTGGGTATTCAAGCGCAAGAACTCCGCCTCGACGCGAGAGGCCAAGCTCGCCTCGTTCACGGTTTCAGCGTAGCTGTGAATATGGTGGCCGATGCTGTTCAGACTGACATAGCTGAGCGTCGAGACAGCCAACAATGTAACGACGACGACAGCGGAGCTGAGCAGCACTCTCATGCTGATGGTCATGCTTGCAAACCACCCGCCACGGGACGTGGCTTGACCGGTACCGGAGGCTGTCTGGGATATGGTCGTCATCGTGTTCCTCCATGCTGAGATCGGGGGCCGGCTGCGGGTCAGTATGTCTGTTCAGCAGCCGGTTCCGACTCGCGTTGGGGTTATGAGCGTCCCATGAGCAAGAAGCGCCGGTGCAACCGCTGCGCCGGGCGCGCGTTCATGGGAAAGAGGTGGGCGAACTTCGTGATTTGCGCATCCGACGCTTCGATCGGCGCGCGGTAGACCACCCAGTTCACGATCTCCGAGCAGGGCGGCGTGGTCAGCGATCCGGCATAGCGGAAATAGTTTCGATCCACCGGCAACAGATCCGCCGGCCGGATCGTCGAGCCGGTTTTCGCGGTGGCGTCGGCCGCTTGCGGCATCACGTCCCAAATCGTCTGGAGCGCGGTGTTCTCGCGTCCGGGTGTAAGAAAGACGCCGATGACGGCCAAGGCCCCGGCTTCCGACTTGTGGACGAAATGAACCTCCATTGCATGGCTGCGCCCGGATACTAGATGCTCGCTTGGATGATGGAAGTGGAATTGCAGAAGGTCGAAGCGTTCACCCTCCAGAACGATAAAATTATCCTTTGGCGTGTTCACTTGAATGGTGCGGCCGTTATTAACGACCGCGGGTGTCATGCTGCGCCAATGGATCTGTACTTCGCCGAGGTTTGTTTGTATGGGGGTCGAGAGGTCGACGGGAGATTGCTGCACGCCCAAGTCGCAAGACTTGAAACCGGGCGACAACTCACCCCAATGCTCCGGGCTGCTCGCTCCTTCGTAGGACCATGCGCCAGGGCCGCCATGCGCGCTGGCTTCGGCCGCGGGAGCTGCCGCGGGGGCCGGGGCTGGGGCACCGTGGCCTTTTTTTTCGGCCGCATGCGCCTGCCCCAGGGCGACGCAGGTCGCACAGGTGACGCCGGACCCGGCGATCAGCTTCAGCGCTCGGCGGCGATCGAATGTGATGTTCATTCTTAGTCTCCATATGGGAAAGCGCGTAGCGTAGTATTACTTGGAACGTATGAATAAATGGTTAATGAAAATGAAATTAAATTTTCAAATAGTATCGTTTGAATTCAATTTCTTGAGATGGCCCACCGGTCTTGGCGTGAGCGGTTGGCGGCATCGAATGGCGGCCAAAAAAGAAGCCGCGGGCTGGCCGCGGCTTCTTTTCCTGTTGGTCGGTTCGATCCGGAGCGGTCAGGCCGCCCGGACGTTGGTCAGGAAGTCGGCGATCACCCGGTTGAGGCTTTCGGTCTGACCCGCGACCTCGCCGCTCGCCGCCCGCACCTGGGTCGCGGCGGCGCCGGTCTCCTGGGCGCCGGTGTTGACCGCGACGATGTTGGCCGACACCTCCTGGGTGCCGGTCGCCGCCTCCTGCACGCTGCGGCCGATCTCCTGG
>JABMNR010000033.1 GCA_013203465.1 Alphaproteobacteria bacterium | reverse complement strand
CGTCGGCACAAGGCTCGTGCGCGAATGGGACGGGATGGAGCACACCGTCACCGTGATGAAGGATGGCTTCGACTTGCAGGGGCAGAAGTTCAAGTCGCTGTCGGCGGCGGCTCGGGCGATCACCGGCACGCAATGGAACGGCTACCGCTTCTTCGGACTACGCGAAGCCCAGAGGGACGGCCGATGAGCCGCTCTCAGGAAACCATCGCGATTCTGCCGCGCCGCCAGCGCTGCGCCATCTATACCCGCAAGTCGAGCGAGGAAGGGCTCGACATGGAGTTCAACAGCCTCGACGCCCAGCGCGAGGCCTGCGAGGCCTATGTGACGAGCCAGAAGGCCGAGGGCTGGTCCGCCATCCGCGAGCCCTACGACGACGGCGGCTTTTCCGGCGGCACGCTGGATCGACCCGGCCTGAAGCGCATCATCCAAGACGTCGAAGGCGGCCTGATCGACGTGATCGTGGTCTACAAGATCGACCGGCTGTCGCGCTCGCTGATGGACTTCGCCAGGCTGGTCGAGATCTTCGACCGCAATCAGGTAACGTTCGTGTCGGTCACCCAGTCGTTCAACACCACGACCTCGATGGGGCGACTGACGCTGAACATCCTCCTCAGCTTCGCGCAATTCGAGCGGGAGGTGATCGGCGAGCGCATCCGCGACAAGGTCGCAGCATCGCGAAAGCGCGGCATGTGGATGGGCGGCTACGTTCCGCTCGGCTACGACGTGCGCGACCGCAAGCTGATCATCAACCAGGCAGAAGCGGCCAACGTCCGGATGATCTTCGAGCGGTTCGTGCGGCTGGGCTCCGCGACGACGCTGGCGAAAGCGCTGGCGGCCGAAGGCGTGCTGAACAAGCGAGGCAAGCTGATCGACAAGGGCTTCCTCTACAAGCTCATAAACAACCGCGTCTATCTGGGCGATGCCGTCCACAAGGGCACGGCTTATCCCGGCGAGCACGAGGCCATCATCGATCGCGATCTGTGGGACAAGGTGCACAGCATTCTGCAGGAGAGCCCACGCTTGCGGGCGAAGAACACGCGCCGCCAGACCCCGGCGCTGCTGAAGGGGATCATCTTCACCGAGACCGGCGCCGCGATGACGCCGACGGCGACGAAGAAGGGCAGCCGCCTTTATCGCTACTACGCCTCGATGGACCTGATCCGCAACCGTCCGACCGGCGACGCCTCGGGCCCGCTGCGCCTGCCTGCAGGCATGGTCGAGGACGCCGTCGTCGGCGAAATCCGCCGCATGATCCGCGCGCCCGAAGTCGTGGCCCGAACGATCAAAGCCCTTCGCGAGGAGAGCTCGACCGTCGATGAGAAGGCGGTCGTTAAAGCGCTTGGCGATTTCGATCAACTCTGGGCGGCGCTCTATCCTGCGGAGCAGACCCGCATTGTCCAGCTTCTGGTCGAGCGGGTGACCATCGGCGAGAAAGGCATCGCGGTTGACCTCCGCCAAGAGGGGCTGGGCTCGGTCCTCCGAGACATGATGGCGCCCCGCCAGACGGAGGCCTGCGCATGACCGGCACGACGGACACCATCCGCGTCGTCATTCCCCTGACGATCCGCAGGCGAAACGGGCGGCCGAAGATCCTGCCGCCCGACGATGTGGATTCGAGAAACGGCCGGACGCAGGATCCCCATGTGCTGCGCGCCATCGCCCGAGCATGGAGCTGGCGGCGGCAGCTGGAAACGGGCGCCGCTTCCACCATCCAGGACATCGCCGCGGCCGAGAAGGTCTCCGACCGGTTCGTGGGACGGATGATCCGGTTGGCGTATCTGTCCCCGAGCGTCCTTGAGTCTCTCGTCATCACCCGTAAGCCGCCCGCCATATCGATCAATGACCTGATGGCGGTGGCAGAGTTGCCGTGGGCGGAGCAGATGGAGGTGGTGTTTGGCTGAACCAATTATCGTCTGCTCACGGGCGCTGGTTTTGAGCGGATCGCCCAGTGCCCAACCATGGACGGCAAGCTGATTTTGATTATCCTGTCGACTATCGACACCAATCTGTTCGACAGGTTTACAAAATGCCCATTGCAGGCCGCGATCAGGCCATAGGCAACATTGTGAAGTGGTCCGTCAGGGATGACTGGACCCCCTACAGGGAGCAGATGTTTGCCGAACATCTTGATTCCGTTGCGGACAATTTCAATCTGACGGTCGAGGAACTCGTCGAAAACTTGGGCGACGCCTTCGGCATGCTGTACGGCGTGATCCTGGAGGACTTCTTCACCGCCCGGTTCGGGGACGACGGCGAACTCAACGTCATCGACGACTACCTGAAGCGCCGGGGCTGGCGCGAGAAGGTTCCGGCCAAGCGATATCTGACGGCAATCCGGGATTCCGTGATCTCTCTTTATGAAGTGGTCGACCTCGATCCCGGCAAGGCCATGACGGTGCGGGATATGATCCGGGGCGGAGATCCTGTGACCGTCGAGGAAAAGCTGGGCTCGGAGAGCGCCGCCCGGTGGGACCGCATTGCAGCCCGGCTGGTGACGGTCAACAACAAGCCCTGTTTCACGGGCGGCATGCTCCTCCTGTCCCATGAAGCGTCCAGCAAGTTCATGGCCGTGTTCGAGGAAACGGCTAGGGTCTTCAGGACCAAGCTGCGCCGCGAGGCGAAGAAGCAGGGTGAGAGCCCGGAGATCTCCCCCGAGGCCGTCAAGGCGTTACTTCTGCAGAGTTCGGGGGCCCGCTTGTTCACCCAGGCGTGGCTGACTGATGCTCTCGGGCAAATTAACGCCCCCCTGCCGGAAATGCGCAACACGGATGGCGACAAGATCATGTTTTCGGAGGTCCGCTTTCCCATCAGCGGGGATGAGGCCAAGCTGGTCGCTGTCATCGACGGCATCGATTACATCGAAAGGAATGCACCGGTAGAAGCGAGTTGGACATGGCACGGTCGGGGCTCTCCCTCGCAAAGGATGGCCGCGAAGAAACGTGAAGGCCTGACCTTCCAGTCTGTGGACGACAGCGGTCGCACATCCCTCGGCAGCATCGAGGTCAAAAACGGAGCCCTTCTGCTGAGTACGAACTCCAGGGAGCGTGCAGAAAAGGGTCGTGATCTTTTGGCATCTCATCTGGGCTCCCTGATCGGCCCTCCCCTCATATCCCATGAAGACATCGACAGAGCTCTGGAGAGATCAAAAGGCTCTCAGTCATCAGACAAAGACGACATCCCGCCTGAGATCGCGGCGCAAATTATTCACAATTACCTCGACGATCATTACCGGCGAACCTTGGATGATCCACTGCCCTTCCTCGACGGAAAATCACCGCGTCAAGCGGCAAAGACCAAAAGTGGGCGTGCGCAGGTGATCGAATGGTTGAAGCGGTTGGAGAACTCCGAACACCGCAGGGCCACGACAGATAGCCAAGCGCCATACGACTTGACCTGGATGTGGAAGGAACTGAACCTCACCCACGAACAGTAACGTTGCCGGCGGCGCTTCGCTCAGCAAGTCAACGTGCGATTCGCGAAGCGGTCGCCGCGCCGTTCTCGCCCGGTGTCGAAACAGCCTGTTCTGCAGACCCTTTCTGTCTGGCTACTCGGGCTGGCGCATACGCAGGCGCGCGCATCGACGCACGGCACCACGCCCACTTCGAGTGTCTCTGATTGAATGCCTAGCGGCAGAACTGCGGTGAAAAGTTCGGTCGACACGAATCGGCAAACGACTGGAAACGTTGCGTTTTCTTTGACCGAACCAAATCCGGCGAGGTTCGCTCGGAAAGAGACGAAAGCGGTTCAGAGACCGAAATCTGGCGTTGCGCCAGTCTCTGAGGTTCGCTTGGTCTAGCCAAACCCCTTTGAAATAAGGAGGAATTTCGCCGCTGTTGTCGCGCCTGCGCGAGTTTGCAAAAGGAAGTTGGCGGAGGGAGAGGGCCTGGAATCCAACGCTCTCTGCGCAAATCCACAAGGTACTTGCAAAACCTGCGCGGTGTTATGTCCAGGCGGAGAAGTTGACCTCAACGCCGACTGTCATGCCGGACGATGAAGGCCAACGCGGTGCGCCTTCAGCTTCACGCCCTGGCCTACAACCTCGCCAACTTCCTGCGCACCCTGGCGCTCCCGGAGGAGATGGCAAGCTGGTCGCTCACCACTATCCGCGAGAAGGTGGTGAAGATCGGTGCGAAGATCATCGCCCACGCCCGCTACAGTGTCTTCCAGATGGCCGAGGTGCGTAGCCGCCCTGCGAGACGCCACCAGCTGTCATGGTCGGAGGTGCAGAGGGACAGCGGGGCGCGGGGAGCGGCGCGTCCCGAGGCGGGCGGCGAACGTGTCGCGAAGGGCGATCATCCGCTCGAGATCCATGTGCAGGATGGCGTCCGCCGTCATTTCCGTGAGTTGCTGGGTGCACTGCAGGGCTTCGAGCGACCGTTGCGCGGTCGCCAGTTCGTCCGCCGCGAACCGGACAGCACTGCGCCGGGACAGCGGGAATAGAATGATCGTGTCGTTCATGTCGGCGAACCCTCCAGGTCGCGGCAAAGGGGGCGTGGCCGGGGGCATCGGCGCGCGAATCCAATGCCCCCAGGAACGATCAGGCGGCGCGCACCCGGGCCACGAACTCGGTCACCTCGCGCCGCAGGTTGCCAGCCGAGCGCGACAGTTCCTGCGCGCTCGACAGCACCTGGGTGGCGGCCGAGCCGCCCTCGGCGGAAGCTTGGCTGACCTGGACGATCGCGTCCGACACCTCGCCGGTGCCTGCCGAGGCCTGCTGGACGTTGCGGGCGATCTCCTCTTATATACTCATTCCGAGTTTGAAGATTACTTGGGAAATGTCGGCTCAAAGATGGCCGAAAAGGCCACGCATCGAGCATCTGCGAAGACTGCGCCAAGCATTCCGCTGGCGTCCAACACGGAGTATCGAAATGACACCATGGGAAATCAAGGGCCGCGAATTGGTCAACTGCAACTGTAACTTCGGCTGCCCCTGCCAGTTTGGCATCCTGCCCAACCGGGGTAACTGTGAGGCGGCGATTGTCTATCAGATCGACACCGGCCACTACGGCGACGTCAAACTCGATGGACTGCGCGCAGCCGCAGTCTACCACTGGCCAAAGGCGATTCACGAAGGCAACGGTCAGATGCAACTGATTGTCGACCCGGCGGCAACCGACGCACAGCGCTCTGCGATAGAGGCAATCATGACCGGGAAAGACACCCAGGAAATGGCGACAATGTGGTTCGTCTACTCGGCCATGAGCCCGACGAAACACGAAACCCTGGTCGCGCCGATTGATGTCGAGATGGACATAGATGGCCGTGTCGGCCGGGCCACTGTGGACGGCGTGTTCGATATCGATCTCAAACCCGTTCCAAACATCGTCAGCGGAGAGCCGCATCGGGTTCTGATCAAGCTTCCCAACGGCTTCGAGTACGCCGAGGCGGAAATGGCAAGCGGCAAGACCACGATCAAGGGCGGAGCCGTCCAGTTCGACCCGCTTGAGGATACACACGGTCACTTTGCCCATCTTCATCTGACTGGAAACGGGGTTGTCCGAGAGGCCGCTACGGCATCGTAAAGGCAATTCGTTATGCTGGAACGGTTGAGAACCCGCGACCGGGCGATTGCACTTGGTGTGATCGCCACGGTTGTGCTTTTCGCCGCGCTTTACACCGTGCTTGGTGTCGGAATGCAGATGTCTGCAATCCGCATGACCGGCATGGCAAGAGAGCTTGGCAATCCGATGCAAATGCCGTCGCAGCCCGATTGGTCGGGCCTGCAATTCTTTCAGTTTTTCCTGATGTGGTGGATCATGATGATTGCAATGATGACACCAAGCGCCGCCCCGACGTTGCTTCTGTTCGCCGCGCTGAAGCGCGCGTCGGGCACTGTATCGAAGTATGCAGCCAGTGTTTGGCTGTTCCTTCTGGGATATCTTGTCGCCTGGGCCGGATTCAGTGTCTTCGCTGTGCTTTTACAATGGAGCTTGCGCCAATCCGAAATCTTCGCTCCATCGATGATGACGTTGAAGGGCGGCGTTGTCGTCGGAGTGTTGCTTGTTGTTGCTGGAATCTATCAGCTGACGCCCCTGAAACGGGCATGCCTGAAACAATGCCAGTCACCTGCGCAATTTCTCACCGTAAACCATCGCCCCGGCTTTGCAGGAGCCTTTTTGATGGGCGGGCATCACGGAAGCTACTGTGTCGGCTGTTGTTGGGCGTTAATGCTGCTGCTGTTCGCCGGAGGCATCATGAACCTTTGGTGGATCATCGGACTCTCCGCATTCGTGGCGCTGGAAAAAACGGTCGGCCCGCGGCTTGCCCTGCCCGAAACATGTGGTGCCGCGCTGATCGCGGTGGGTGCGTTCGTCGCTTTTTCAAGCCTGTAACACCAAACGTTGGCAAGAATGGAGAGCAGCATTGGCGTTTGGCTCTTGCAGTCTGGGCTTACAGACAGACTTGCTGGGTATCTCGCTCATCCAGCGTCTGATTTTGGCACATGCCACCAATTATGATGCGGCGCGGTATCAAGTATTTTGGGCTTTCAGCGGCCCGCGGCGGTGCAGAGAACAACCCGGTTTCAAGGTCACTTGAATGTCAGCTCCTACTGAAGCCGCACGATCGTATCGCGCTTGCAGCGAATGCACATTTAAAAAAGCCTCCCCGAGGCGATCGCGGCGATCCGCAACGGGCTCCCGGCCGGCACGCCCGTAGAGCTTTGGTTCCAGGACGAGGCCCGGATCGGCCAGAAGAACAAGATTACCCGGCGCTGGGCGCGCCGGGGAACGCGACCGCGGGCGCCGCATGACCAGCGTACCAAGTCGGCCTACATCTTCGGCGCGATCTGTCCGGCACGCGGGACCGGCGCCGCCCTGGTCCTGCCGCGATGCGACACCCGCGCCATGCAATGGCACCTCGAGGAGATCGCCTCGCAGGTCACCCCCGGCGCCCACGCCGTGATCATCCTCGATCAGGCCGGATGGCATACCACCGCGAAGCTCGACATCCCGGCCAACCTGACACTCCTGCCCTTGCCGCCGCGCTCCCCGGAACTCAACCCCGTCGAGAACATCTGGCAATACCTCCGCGACAACTGGCTCTCCAACCGCGTCTTCAGATCCTTCGAGGAGATCGTCGACCTCAGCGCCGACGCCTGGAACAACCTCATCGAGCAACCGTGGACGATCATGTCCATCGGCACCAGAACATGGGCCAATCAGTTCTGATCAACGCAGGTTGGTATAACGGGCTCGGTGGCGCCCCTCGCTGCGGATAGCGCCGACGGCATCGACTACGCGGATGGCTCGACCCCCACGTTTGGAACAGTCCCTGGGCAGAGTTTCGTTTTATCGAATACTTACGGGCATCTCCGACAACGCGAACGGCGGCGGTCCCAGGACCGCCGCCGCCGCAGTTCCGTCCCGGGATCGGGTCCCGGGCGCCTCGATGGACGGAGCGACTACTCCGTCTTCTCGATGTTCCAGGCCACGAACAGCAGCGCGTTCGGGACGCCCTTCAGGGTGTTCCGCCACGCCACCGGGGTCACGAACTGGCCGGTGTTGATGTACGGGATGAATTCGTAGAAGCGCTTCTGCAGCGCGTCGACGATCTTCATCTGCTCCTCGTGCGTGCCGGCGTCCATGAACGCGGCCCGCTGGCGCTCGATCTCGTCATCCTTCGGCCAGCCGAACCAGGCGGTCTTCGGGTCGCCGGTCGAGACCAGCGGCGCGTTGGTCAGCGGGCTCGACATCGGCACGCCGGTCCACCAGGTCGGGAAGATGTGCCAACCGACCTTCGGGTTGGTGTTCGGGTCGTCGGTCTTGGCCCGCCGGGAGGTCAGGGTCGACCAGTCCATCGCCTGGGCATCGACGTTGACGCCGATCTCCTTCAGCTTGCCGACCATCACCAGGATGTTGTTGTAGATGATCTGCTGGTCGGTCGGCAGCATGACCACGATCGGGTCCTTGAAGTTGTAGCCGGCCGCCTTCAGCAGCTCCTTGGCCTTCTCCGGATTCGGCTTCATCCACGGCTCGGCGTAGGCCTCGCTCTCGAGGGCCGAGTTGCACATGAACACCGCGTAGCAGACCGTCTCGAAGTCCGGGTTGCCAACCTGGGCGGCCAGGAACTCACGCTGGTCGACCAGCAGCTGCAGGGCCTGGCGAGCCCGCACGTCGTTGAACGGCGGATACAGGTGGTTCGGGCGGATGTGACCCATCTTGCCGAGCGTATCGAGCACCTTGACGGTGATGTTCGGGTCCGCCTTCAGCATCGGCAACAGATCCAGAGGCGGGATCTCGTAGGCGTCGACCTCGCCCGCTATCAGCGCCTGGGTCGCGGTGTTGGTGTCGGGGATGTAGATCCACTCCACCGTGTCGACCTTGGCCACCTTGCCGCCGGCGAAGCCGTCCGCCGGCTCCGAGCGCGGCTTGTAGTCCTTGAACTTGCGGTAGACCACGCGGTCGCCCGGCACCCACGCCTTGTCGTCGAACATGAACGGGCCGGAGCCGATGATCGTGGTGACCTGGGTGTTCGGGTCGGTCTTGGCCTCCTCCTCACGCATGATCGGCAGCGGCAGCGCCGCGTTGGCCAGCACGCTGAGCATCGGGCCGAACGGCTTCTCGAGACGGATCTCGAAAGTCTTCGGGTCGATCGCGACGATCTCCTTGACTCGCGTCATGAGCGCCTGGCCATCGGCCCGCTTCACCGACCAGCGCTTGATCGAGGCGATCACGTCATTGGTCTCGACCGGCGAGCCGTCGTGGAACAGCAGGCCGTCCCGCAACGTGAAGCTCCAGGTCAGGCCGTCGTCGCTGGTCTTCCAGGTGTCGACCATCTGCGGCTGCGGCTGCAGCTTGCTGTCCATCGAGAACAGCATGTCGTAGACCAAGTAGCCATGGTTCTGGGTGATCGCCGCGGTCGTCCAGACCGGGTCGACGTTCTTCAGGTCGGCCTGCGGCACCACCTTCAACGTGGTCTCGGCCGAGGCCAACGACATACTCGCAAACATTGCTACGGCCCCTAACAGAGCCGTAACTCCCATCCTCGCGCG
This sequence comes from Alphaproteobacteria bacterium, assembly GCA_013203465.1. Lineage (GTDB taxonomy): Bacteria > Pseudomonadota > Alphaproteobacteria > Thalassobaculales > Thalassobaculaceae > JABMNR01. The sequence goes on along the minus strand of JABMNR010000033.1, from coordinate 635 downwards.
CCTCATAGCGGTCTCCTTTTGTTGAAATCCTCCGAGCAGGCTTTCACTCAGGTACTCACGGCGGGAACCGCACCGAACGTCGACCGGCCGCCTGCGGCCGGCCGGCTTATCAATGCGGCATGACGAAGTGCCCGGGGGACACTTCCTCGAGCGGCAGGGTTTCGGGCTCGAAACCCCACGGCTTGAGTGGGGAAGGAATCTCGTCGGTCATCAGGCGCAGGTCGGTCTTCCGCTGGCGCGGGTCGGCGACCGGCACCGCCGACATGAGCTTCCTGGTGTAGGTGTGTCGCGGATCCTCGAACACCGCCGCACGCGGACCCAGCTCGACGATCTGTCCCAGATACATGACGGCGACCCGGTGGCTGATCCGCTCGACGACCGCAAGGTCGTGCGACACGAACAGGAACGAGATCCCGAACTCGGCCTGCAGGTCCATCATCAGGTTGACGATCTGGGCCTGGATGGACACGTCGAGCGCCGACACGGCCTCGTCGGCGACGAGGCCGTGTCGGCGCTCGACGTGTCCTTCCAGGCCCAGATCGTCAACCTGATGATGGACCTGCAGGCCGAGTTCGGGATCTCGTTCCTGTTCGTGTCGCACGACCTTGCGGTCGTCGAGCGGATCAGCCACCGGG
>JABMNR010000032.1 GCA_013203465.1 Alphaproteobacteria bacterium | reverse complement strand
GTCTCGGCGGTCTTGGTCTCGGCGGTCTTGGTCTCGGCGGTCTCGGTCTCGGCGGTCTTGGTCTCGGCGGTCTGGGCATCGGAAGGAGTGCCGACCTCGACCGCCGCCATTACCGCCCGCGCCACGGCGCGAAAGGCGGCGGCATGCACGCCGTCCGGTTTCGCCACCACGATCGGGGTTCCGGCGTCACCGCTCTCGCGCACCGCCGTGTCCAGCGGAATAGCACCCAACAACGGCACGCCATGGCGCTCGGCCTCGCGCACGGCGCCGCCATGGCCGAAGATGTGGTCGACCCGGCCGCACTCCGGGCACTGGTAGAAGCTCATGTTCTCGATGATGCCCAGGATCGGCACGTCGGCCCGGCGCAGCATGGCAATCGCCTTGCGGGCATCCAACAGAGCGATGTCCTGGGGGGTGCACACCACCACCACGCCGGAAATCGGTGTCTGCTGCACCATGGAGATGGGCACGTCGCCGGTGCCCGGCGGCAGGTCGATCACCAGATAGTCCAAACTGCCCCACGCCACCTTGGTCAGCATCTGCTGCAACGCCGATTGCACCATCGGGCCGCGCCAGGCGATCGGCGTATCCTCGGCCGCCAGCAAGCCCATGGAGATCAGCTTGACGCCATAGTTCTCCAGCGGCGCCACCGTGTCCTGGGACAACGGCCGGGGCCGTCCGGTCACCCCGAGCATGCGCGGTTGCGACGGGCCGTAGACATCGGCGTCGAGCAACCCAACCGACCGGCCCTCCAACGCCAACGCCACCGCCAGATTGGCCGAGGTGGTTGACTTGCCGACCCCGCCCTTGCCGCTAGCGACCGCGATGACATGGCGCACCTCGGCCAAGGAGACGGGTGATGGCGACGGGGCCTCGGCCTCGAACGCAGGCCGCGCGCCGGGTCCGGCGCTTGCCGCCGTCATGATGCCGGAGGCGCTCGTGACCCCGGGCAGGGCCAGAACCACGGCCTCGGCTTGCGCCCGGACCGGCTCCAATCCGGCGCCACGATGCGCCTCGACCGTCAATACGAATGCCACGTTGCCGTCTCGGATCGTGATGCTTTCGACCATGCCGGCCGTCACCAGATCGACACCCCGGGACGGGTCGACAACGGTTCCGAGTGCGGCGCGCACGGTGGCTTCGTCGATGCCGGTCATGTGACGGCTCACCCCTCCGAGGAGGGCAGCACGATATCGGCCTCGACTTGATGGTTCAGCCCGGTGCCTTCCAGCGTGACGACGGCGCGGGCCTTGATCGTGGTTTTGCCGTCCAAGGCGCCGGAGGCGCGCGCCGCACGGATCGCGGCCTCCATCTCCTGATGCCCGGTCACGCCAAGCTGCTTCAGGAACTTGCGCACCGACATCTCAAACGCGTCGTCGGCCATGGTCTCATCTCCCCGGTTGTCCGCGCTGTTTCTGGAATGGTCGCGCGGTGGGCGGAATGTAGGGGGCCACGCCGAGCGGGGCAACGGCCGCTATTACCTCTCAGGGAATACACATTTTCATGTTTAATTACGCAAAAAATTTTCTATAGAGCCTTTTTATGTACTTAAGACAGTCAAAGCGTAATGATCGTCTCGTCGGAGGTGATCATGCAAGATTTGAGCGGCGCGTTCGCCGAGGCGTTTCGGCTGTTGCTGGACCTGGACGCCGATCTGATGGAGATCGTGGGGTTGTCCCTGCGCGTCAGCCTGACCGCCGTGGTCGCCGCCGCCCTGATCGCCTTGCCCCTGGGGGCGGCGCTTGCGGTCACCCGATTTCCCGGGCGCGGGGCGGTTCTGGTCACGCTGAACGCGTTGATGGGGCTGCCGCCGGTCGTGGTCGGTCTGGTCGTTTATCTGGCGCTGTCGCGCGCCGGACCACTCGGCCCGCTTGGTCTGCTGTACACACCGGAAGCCATGATCCTCGCCCAGATGCTGCTGGTGATCCCGATCGTCGCCGCCGTCACACGGCAGACCGTGGAGGATTTGCGCGCCGAGTATGACGAGCAATTGCGCGTGTTCGGTGTCGGCCCGATGGGCATGGTGGCGACGCTGCTGTGGGAAGGTCGGTTTAGCCTGTTGACCGCCTTGCTGGCCGGGTTCGGCCGGGCGGTGGCGGAGGTCGGCGCGGTCATCATCGTCGGCGGCAACATCAACCACGTCACCCGGGTCATGACGACGGCGATCGCCCTGGAAACCTCCAAGGGCAATCTGGCCTTGGCGCTCGGGCTCGGGATCATCCTGTTGCTCATCGCCGTCGCGGTAAACGCCGCGGTGATGACGGTACGGCGGACGCCGCGGCATGCCGTTCTCGCCTGACATCCCACCGATGACCGCACGCACGGAGCACAGGGGCGAGGTTCTTCCCCTGGTCGCCCGCGCCCTCGGCCTGTGGCGCGACGGCCGGACGTTGTTGGACAATGTCGATCTGCGGGTCGAGGTGGGCCCGCTGACGGTGATCATGGGGCCGAACGGCGCCGGGAAAAGCCTGCTGCTGCGCCTGCTCGCCGGGCTGATCGCGCCGGACGCCGGGAGCGTCACCTGGGCCGGACGAGCACCGGATCGGGTTCGGATCAAACGCCTCGGCTTCGTGTTCCAGGCGCCGGTCCTGCTGCGCCGCTCGGTTGCCGACAACCTGCGCTATGCCTTGCGCGCGGCCGGTATTCCCAAGGCCGAGTGGCATGAGCGCACGGCATCCGCCCTGGCCGAGGTCGGGCTCGACCGGCTGGCCGATGCGCCCGCGCGGGTACTGTCCGGCGGCGAGCAGCAGAAGCTGGCGCTGGCGCGTGCTTTGGCGCCCGGCCCCGAGGTCCTGCTGATGGACGAGCCGACCGCCAACCTCGACCCGACCGCCACCGCCGCGATCGAGGATCGGGTCGGCCGCGCCCGTGACGCCGGCACCACCATCGTGTTCGTCACCCACGATCTTGGCCAAGCCAAGCGCCTCGCCGGCCGGGTCGTGTTTCTGCACCGGGGCCGGGTGACGGAGGACGCGCCCGCCGCCCGGTTCTTTGACGCCCCGGCCAGCGAGCCGGCGGCCGCGTTCATTGAAGGGAGGCTGCTGCCATGATCCGCCGTGTCTTGTTCACCCCAGCCTTAGTCGCCCTGGCACTGTCCACGATCCTGACCCTGCCGGCGTTCGCCGCCGAGCGCTTCATCACCGTGCAGTCCACCACCTCGACCCAGAACTCGGGCCTGTTCGACGCGATCCTGCTCCAGTTCACCGCCGCCACCGGGATCGCGGTGCGGGTGATCGCCGTCGGCACCGGCCAAGCGCTGAAGAACGCGCGCAACGGCGATGGCGACGTGCTGCTGGTCCATGCAAAGCCGGCCGAGGAGAAATTCGTCGCCGACGGCTTCGGAATGAAACGGTTCGACGTGATGTACAATGACTTCGTGATCGTCGGCCCGGCCGCCGATCCGGCCGGTATATCGGGCGGCCGAGACGCACCCAAGGCGCTGACCACCATCGCCAGCAAAAAGGCGCTGTTCGCCTCGCGCGGCGACGACAGCGGCACCCACAAGAAGGAACTAGGGTTGTGGAAAGCTGCCGGCGTCGACCCCACCGGGGCCAGCGGCACCTGGTACCGTGAGACCGGCTCCGGCATGGGCGCGACGCTCAACGCCGCCGTCGGTATGGCCGCCTACACCCTGAGCGACCGCGCCACCTGGATCGCCTACGCCAACAAGGGCGACTTCGAAATCCACGTCGAGGGCGACAAGCAATTGTTCAACCAGTACGGCGTCATCCTGGTGAACCCGGCCAAGCACCCGCATGTGAAAGCGGCCGACGGTCAGGCGTTCATCGACTGGCTGATCGGCCCGGCAGGACAAGACGCCATCGCCGCCTACACGGTCGGCGGCCAGCAGCTGTTCTATCCGAACGCGGGAGGGGAGTGAATGCCGCAACACATCGGGCTTGTGGGTTGTTCCGCCGAGGGCGCCGCCCTCTGTTACAAGACAATCTGCGTCGAAGGGGCCGGGTTTCTCGGCCCGCACGCCCATCCCGAGGTGTCGATGCACACCCCGTCGCTGGCCAACTACACCGCCTGCCTCGGCCGCGATGACTGGCAAGGCGTAGGGGAGTTGATGCTCGCCTCGGCCAACAAGCTGGCGGCCATCGGCGCCGATTTCCTGATCTGTCCCGACAACACCATCCACCAGGCGCTACCCCTCATTGAGGCGCGATCGCCCCTGCCATGGCTGCACATCGCCGAGGTCGTTGCCGATGAGGCCGTCGCGCGCGGGTTCCGATGTCTTGGCCTGCTGGGCACCCGCTGGCTCGTCGACAGCGCCGTCTATCCGGAAAAGCTCGACGCGCGCGGGGTAGACTATCGGCGCCCGACCGTCACCGACCGCGACGAGATCAACCGCATCATCATGGATGAGCTGGTGTGCGGCATCTTCACGCCGGACGCGATCGCCTGCCATCAGCGGGTGATCGGCCGGCTGAAGGACGATGGATGCGACGCCGTGGTGCTCGGCTGCACTGAAATCCCGTTGATCATGAACGATGGGAACTCCCCACTACCGACCCTCGACTCCACCCGGCTGCTGGCGCGGGCGGCCCTGCGCAAGGCGGTCTAACGCGCGCGCAGGATATCTGGTTTCAGCGTTTCGGGAACCAGATGCTCGGCCCCGGCGCCGCCGCATCGTTGCTCGTTCACCAAGGCCGTGGCGCGGCCGAGCGGGATGGAATAGACGCACAGCGCGATCCGGCATATCCCCTCGGACCCGACCAAGCGATCCCGCCGGCTGACCCGAACCGCCGCGAAAGTCTCGGTATCGTGCGGCAGCCGGTCGTTGAACACGCGCGACGGCATCTCGTACACGCCCCAACTCCAGCTTGTCGCCTTGTCCGACCGCAGCGTGTCGAGCGACGGGACATCGGCGATCTGACCAAAGCCGATGGTGCACAGCTCAAGAACCCGATCACGATGCCGCTCGATCGTCGCGGAAGCGGACAGGCGTGACCACACGCCGGCCACCATCACCGCCGCAATCAAGACCAGCACGACCACCCGCGCGACGATCAACCGCATTCCCGGTCCTTTGCTGTTCAGTACTGTCCAATGGGTACGCTATCGCGAATACCCTGCGCGGCGTAAGATCGATACCAAATCTTCAGCGATGGACCTTGTCCATGATGGCTTCACCCGCAAGACAACGCCCATGGTTCCACTGACCCGCCGCGCGCTGCTGGCTGGCGCGTCCGCCGGCGCCCTCACCGCCGCCCTGCCGGGTGGTGTGCTCGGTGCCGAGGCCCCAGTTGCCGTGCTACGCTCGGGCCTGGGACGCGCGCATCTGGAGGGATCCGGCCGACCGGCGGCCGACCTATGGCTGTTCAACGGCCGGTCGCCCGGCCCGCTGCTGCGGCTGACGCGTGGGGTGAGCCAGACCGTCCGGGTGATCAACGACTTGGCCGAGCCGACCACGGTGCACTGGCATGGGCTGCGGATCGACAATGCCATGGATGGGGTTCCCGGTCTGACCCAGGAGCCGATCCCGCCGGGCGGCACTTTCGACTACACCCTGACGCCGCCGGATTCCGGCAGCTTCTGGTACCACTCCCACTACAAGGGGGCGGTGCAAATGGATCGTGGCCTGTACGGCCCGCTGATCGTCGAGGATGACAGCCCGCTCGACGTCGACCTCGACCACATGGTGGTGCTGGACGATTGGCGGCTCACGGAACAAGGCGCGCTGGACCAACGCGGCTACGGTGATGTCCGCGAGCGCGCCCATGGCGGCCGCTACGGCAATGTGCTGACGATCAATGGCCGCGAGCAGGAAACCCTGCCGGTTCCGGCCGATGGTTGGGTGCGGCTACGGCTGTTGAACGCCGCCAACGCGCGCGTGCTGCCGCTGACCCTGACCGGGGCGAACGCCTGGGTCGCGGCCAAGGACGGGCTGACGACACGGTTGGTCGGATTGGACCCCAACCCCTTGCTGTTGGCACCGGCACAGCGGGTTGATCTGTTGATCCGCACCGCCGCGCCCGGCACCACCGTCGCGTTGAGCTTCGTCAGCCCGCAAGAGACCTTGGCGCTGCTGACCCTTGAGATCGGCGACACCGTCGCGCCCGAGCGCACGCCGACCCTGACCCCCGCCGCGCTGCCCGAACCCGACCGGACGGACCCGTTTCGCGTGCCGCTGCCGATGGAGGGCGGGGCGATGGGCGGCTTAGAGGGCGCGCGTCACAAGGGGGTCCGCAAACCACTGCGCGAGCTTGCCCGCGAGCACGGCCTGGTCTGGGCGCTCGCCGGGGATGCCGGCATGCCGGAGAAACCGCTCTTCACCGTGGCGCGCGGCCGCACCGTGGAACTCGGCATGGCCAACCTCACCGGCTGGGATCACGCCATGCACGTGCACGGTCATCATCTTCGCGTGGTGGAATGGAGCCAACGGCCGCCACAGGTCGGCGGCTGGCATGACACGGTGCTGATGCGGCCACGGGAAAACGTGATCGCCGCCTTCGTCGCCGACAACCCGGGCAAATGGCTGCTCCACTGTCACATGATGGAGCATCACGCCGGCGGCATGGTCACCTGGTTCGAGGTGACGTGATCCCCCGCGACGCGGCTTGGCGCGGCCATGCCCTCGCCCTAAGCTCCGCCGACACATCATCGGGAGAGCGCGCATGACCGACAAACGCACCGCCTTCGTCTCCGGCGCCGGGCAGAATATCGGCCGGGCGATCGTCCTGGCATTGGCCGACCAAGGCTGCGACGTGGTGATTAACGGCCGCAGCAACCGCGCCATTTGCGAGGCAGTCGCCGCCGAGGTCGAAGCCAAGGGACGCCGCGCCCTGGTCGCCATGCTCGACGTTGGTGATTCCGCCGCTGTCGCCGATATGGCCCGCCACGTGCTGTCCGAGTTCGGCGCCGTCCACGTTCTGGTCAACAACGCCGCCATCCGGCCGGAAAAGCCGACCCTGGAGATGACCGACGACGACTGGCATCGGGTGATGAACACCGACCTGCACAGCGCGTTCTACACCGCCCGAGCCTTCGGCCCCGGCATGTTGGAGGCCGGATGGGGTCGGATCGTCAACCTGACCGGGATGAACGCCATGCACGGCTACGCCGGGCGGGCGCCGGTGTCGGCCGCCAAGCATGGGCTGTGGGGCTTGACCAAGGCGCTGGCCAAGGAACTCGCTCCCAGCGGGGTGACCACCAACGCCATCTCGCCCGGCCCGATCGAGAGTGAGCATGCCGACCCGTCGATGACCGCCCATATTCGCGGCCAGATCGGCAAGATTCCGCTCGGCCGGTTGGGCACGCCGAACGACATCGCCGCGCTGACCGCGTTCCTGTGCTCCGACGCCGGCGGCTTCATCAACGGCCAGATGATCGCCAGCAACGGTGGCGCGCAAACCTGAGCGTCCAGATGGAAACGGCCGAGTTCGACTACATCATCGTCGGCGCCGGCTCCGCCGGCTGTGTGCTGGCCGACCGGCTAAGCGCCGATGGCCGGCATTCGGTGCTGGTGCTGGAGGCCGGGGGCAGCGATCGGTCGATCTTCATCCAGATGCCGACCGCGCTGTCGATCCCGATGAACATGCGGCGGTTCAACTGGTTCTTCGAGACCCAGCCGGAGCCGGGCATGGGCGGCCGGCGCCTGCACTGCCCACGCGGCAAGGTGATCGGCGGCTCGTCCTCGATCAACGGCATGGTCTATGTCCGGGGCCACGCCCGCGATTTCGACCAATGGCGCGATCACGGCGCCGAGGGCTGGAGCTACGCCGACGTACTGCCGTATTTCAAGCGCGCCGAGGCCTGGATCGGCGGCGGCGACGCCTGGCGCGGCAGCGACGGCCCGCTGGCCACCAACAACGGTAACGGCATGCGCAACCCGCTGTACCGCGCCTTTATCGAGGCCGGGGTGCAAGCCGGGTACGGCGCCACCGCCGACTACAACGGCGAACGGCAGGAGGGCTTCGGGCCGATGCACATGACCGTCAAGAACGGTGTGCGCTGGTCGGCCGCCAACGCCTATCTGAAACCGGCGTTGCAGCGCCCCAACCTGACGCTGGTCACCAAGGCGCTGACCCACCGCGTCACGTTCAACGGCAACGGGGCGACCGGCCCCCGCGCGACCGGTATCGAGTACTCGGTTCGTGGCCAAACGCGGCACGCGACCGCCCGGCGCGAGGTGATCCTGTCGGCGGGGTCCATCGGCTCCCCTACCATCCTGCAACGCTCCGGCATCGGGCCGGCGGCACTGCTGCGCGAGCATGGCATCGAGGTGGTGGCCGACCGGCCGGGCGTCGGCGCCAATTTGCAGGACCACCTGGAGGTTTATTTCCAGTTTCGCTGCACCCAGCCGATCACCCTGAACGGCGAGCTGTCGCCCTGGCGCAAATTCCTCATCGGGTTGCGCTGGATCCTCACCAAGAAGGGGTTGGGAGCAACCAACCATTTCGAGTCCTGCGCCTTCATCCGGTCCCGCCCCGGCCTCGAGTGGCCGGACATCCAGTACCACTTTCTGCCAGGGGCCATGCGCTACGACGGCAAGGCGGCGTTCGACGGCCACGGCTTGCAGGTGCATGTCGGCCCGAACAAACCGAAAAGCCGGGGCAGCGTGACGATCGGCGGCCCGTCACCGACCGACGCGCCGGTGATCCGCTTCAACTATCTGAGCGACGAGCGCGACCGTGAGGATTGGCGGCGGGTGATCCACCTGACCCGCGAGATCATGGCCCAGCCGGCCATGGCCTCCTATCGCGGCGACGAGATCCAGCCCGGTTCGGCGGTCACCACGGACGCCGGAATCGACGCCTGGGTGCGGGCCAACGCCGAAAGCGCCTATCACCCCAGTTGCACCGCCAAGATCGGCGCGCCCGGCGACCCGATGGCGGTGGTCACGCCGGACCTGCGGGTGATCGGAGCGGGTGGCCTGCGGGTGGTCGACAGCTCGGTGTTCCCGACCATCACCAACGGCAATTTGAACGCGCCCACCATCATGGTCGGCGAGAAGGCGGCGGATCATATCCTGGGCCGTCCCCGGCTCGACCCGTCGAATGCCCCGGTCTGGATCGCGCCGGATTGGCGGGCTAAACAGCGCGCCGGCGACAACCCCGCCGCATGAGCCGCGACCGGATCTGGCGTGCCGTCGACGTGGTCGTCCTGGGCGCGGGCGCGGCGGGGCTGATGGCGGCGATCGAGGCCGGCAAACGCGGCCGTTCGGTGGTGCTGCTGGATCACGCCAAGACCGTCGGCGAGAAAATCCGTATCTCCGGCGGCGGGCGCTGCAATTTCACCAACATTCACACCGGCCCGGCCAATTTCCTGTCGCGGAACCCGCGGTTCTGCCGCTCGGCGCTGGCCGGCTACACCCAGCATGATTTCATCGCCCTGATCGACAAGCACCGCATCGCCTATCACGAGAAGATCCTGGGTCAGCTGTTCTGCGACGGCTCGGCGCGACAGGTGATCGACATGCTGCTGGCCGAATGCGCCGCCGCCGGGGTGGCGGTGGAGACCGGAACGACGATCGCCCAGGTCGTCAAGCCGGACGACCGGTTCGTCATCGCCACCGACCGGGGACGCCTCGACGCCAGGGCGGTGATCGTGGCGACCGGCGGGCTGTCGATCCCGAAGATCGGCGCCACCGGCTTCGGCTATGACATCGCGCGGTCGTTCGGCCTGCGGATCGTCGCGCCGCGCCCGGCCCTGGTCCCCCTCACCTTCGGCGCCGACCTGCTGGCTCAGACCAAGCCGCTGTCCGGGGTGTCGGTCGACGCCGAGGTGTCGTGCGGCAAGACCCGGTTCGCCGAGGGGCTGCTGTTCACCCATCGGGGATTGAGCGGGCCGTCGATCCTGCAAATCTCGTCCTATTGGCGCGAGGGCGAGACGATTGCCGTCGATCTGGCGCGCGGTGTCGATGCCTTTGCCCGGCTCAAGGCCGCTAAACAAGAGAACCCGCGCCAGCAGGTGCCCACCGCCCTGGCCGCGGTCCTGCCGAGGCGGATGGCCGAGTGGCTGTGCGCGGCGACCGGGGCGACCGACCGCCTGGCCGAAACCAGCGACGCGCGCCTGCGCCGGCTGGCCGACCGCGTGAACCGCTGGGCGGTCACGCCGCAGGGCAGCGAAGGCTACCGCACCGCCGAGGTCACCCTGGGCGGGGTCGACACCCGCGATCTGTCGTCGAAAACCATGCAGGCGACGGCGGTGCCCGGCCTGTATTTCATCGGCGAGGTGGTCGACGTCACCGGCCATCTCGGCGGCTTCAACTTTCAATGGGCCTGGGCATCAGGCGCGGCGGCGGGGCGGGCGGTGTAAAACGGCTCACGCAACCGCTTCCGGCCGCCCCCTGCCGCCTCTACACTCCCCGCCGACGACACCAACGACGGGAGACACGCACCGTGGCGAGCAGTGACGAGGCAATCTGGGATTACATCATCGTCGGCGCCGGGTCGGCCGGGTGCGTGCTGGCCAACCGGCTGAGCGCCGACCCGGAGACGCGCGTGCTGCTGCTGGAGGCCGGGCGCAAGGATGACAGCCCGTGGATTCCGATGCCGGTCGGCTTCTACAAGCTGCTGACCAGCAAGGAATACAACTGGGGTTTCGCCACCGAGCCGGAGGAAAGCTCCGGCAACCGGGCGATCGCCACCCCGCGCGGCAAGACGCTCGGCGGCTCGTCCTCGATCAACGGCTTGCTGTACGTCCGGGGCCAGCCGCTCGACTACGACACCTGGGCACAATTGGGCAACCGGGGCTGGTCGTATGATTCGGTGCTACCGTATTTCAAGAAGTCGGAAACCTATATGACCGGCGGTGACGGCACGCGCGGCACCGACGGCCCGTTGCGAGTGACCGAGACCACCGAACGGCACGCGATCATCGACGCCTTCATCGACGCCGCCGAGACGGCGGGCTTTCCGCGCAACCCCGACTACAACAACGGCGACCAAGCGGGCTTCGGCTACTACCAGCTCACCGCCCACAAAGGCCGGCGGCAGAGCACGGCCAAGGCGTTTCTGCACCCGGTCAAAAGCCGCCCGAACCTCACCGTCGAGACCCGCGCCTTCGCCGGCCGAGTGCTGTTCGAGGGAACCCGGGCCGTCGGCGTCGCCTACACCCGCGACGGTCAGCCCACCGAGGCGCGGTGTCGGCACCCGGGCCGGGGCGAGGTGATTCTGGCGGCGGGCGCGGTGCAGTCGCCGCAGTTGCTGGAGCTGTCCGGCATCGGCCAGCCCGAGCTGCTGAAACGCCACGGTATCGCGGTGCGTCACGCCCTGCCCGGCGTCGGCGAGAACTACCGCGACCATTACGGCACGCGGCTGCGCTGGCGAGTGTCGCAGCCGATCACCCTCAACGAGATGACGCGCGGGCTGTCGCTGGTGAAGGAAGCGGCGCGCTGGGCGGTCGCCGGCACCGGCATCCTCACCTACGGCGCCGGGGTCGGCTTCGGCTTCATCAAGACCCGGCCGGAGCTGGAGACGCCGGACGTGCAGTTCCACCTGGCCCACGCCAGCTACGCCGACGCCGCCACCCGCAAGCTGGAGAAACAACCGGGCATGACGCTCGCCGTGTGTCCCTTGCGATCGGAATCCAAGGGCTGGATCCACATCGCCGCCGCCGACCCACGCACCCCACCGACGATCAAGGGCAATTTCATGACCGACCCGATCGATGTGGCCGCCATCGTCGAGGGCATGAAGATCGGCCGACGGATCGTCGAGCAGGCTCCGCTCGACGCCTACCGGAGCGCCGAGATGATGCCGGGGGCCGACTGCGTGACCGACGCCGATTTCGAGGCCTTCGCCCGCCAGACCGGCCAGACCCTCTACCACATCGTCGGCACCGCCAAGATGGGCCCGGCGAGCGACAATATGGCCGTGGTCGATGACCGACTGCGGGTGCACGGGGTCCAGGGGTTGCGGGTGATCGACGCCTCGGTCATGCCGACCTTGGTCAGCGGCAACACCAACGCCGCCACCATCATGGTCGCCGAGAAGGGCGCCGATTTGCTGCTGCAAGACGCCAAGGCGGCGACAGCGGCATAAGACGATCAGCCCCCGGCCTTGACCACCGTCTGGTCGATCGCGCCGAAGATCGACGCGCCGTCGTCGTCCAGCATCTCGATCCGGATGCGGTCACCGAAGCGCATGAACGGCGTGCTCGGTTTGCCGTCGCGGATGGTCTCGATCATGCGGATTTCGGCGATGCAGGCGTAGCCGAGGCCACCATCCGCCACCGGCTTGCCGGGTCCACCGCCCGAATCCTTGTTCGACACCGTGCCGGAGCCGATGATGGTGCCGGCCGACAGCGGCCGGGTCTTGGCGGCGTGAGCGATCAGCCGGCCGAAATCAAAGGTCATGTCGACCCCGGCCTCCGGCTTGCCGAACAGCGCCCCGTTGAGGGTCGACAGCAGCGGCCGATGCAGCTTGCCGCCGTCCCAGGCGTCACCCAGCGCCTCCGGCGTGACCGCTACAGGCGAGAACGCGCTCGGCGGCTTGCCGTGAAAAAAGCCGAACCCCTTGGCCAGTTCGCCGGGGATCAGGCCGCGCAGGCTGACGTCGTTGACCAGCATGACCAACGTGATGTGGCCGACCGCCGCCTCGGCCGATATCCCCATCGGCACGTCGTCGGTCACCACCGCCACCTCGCCCTCGAAGTCGATGCCGTAGCGCTCATCGGTGACCGGGATGTCGTCCATGGGGCCGATAAAGGCGTCCGAGCCGCCCTGATACATCAGCGGGTCTTCCCAGAAACTCTCCGGCAGCTCGGCGCCGCGTGCCTTGCGCACCAACTCCACATGGTTCACGTAGGCCGAGCCGTCCGCCCATTGATAGGCGCGCGGCAACGGTGAGGCGCACGCCGCCGGATCGAACGGGTGTGCCTCGATGGCGGCGCCGGCTTCCACGCGATCGTACAGCGCCCGCAGCCGAGGCTCCATCGACATCCAATCATCCAACGCCTGCTGCAGGGTGTTGGCCACGCCGCTGGCGGGCACCGCGCGGGTCAAATCGGAGGACACCACGTGCAACCGGCCATCCCGACTGCCATCCTTCAGGGTCGCGAGCTTCATGGTGCGGTACTCCATCTTGGCAAATGGTTTCAAATGAAACCAACCGCGCCTTTGTGACGCCGCCCCGCCGCGATTTCAAGCCCCCATGCCCACCGTCGCGTGCGGGCCGGTTATTCCGCCGCCTCTGAATGGCTCGGCAGGCTCTCCTTGGTCACGCCGTGAGACAGCATGTCCTCCACCGCGCCATCCTCAACCCCGATCTGCAGGGTGTCGTTAAAGCGGTTAAAGAAGCCGCACAGCGCGATCCGCAAGGTCAGCTCGACGATCTGTTCCTCGGTGAAATGCCGGCGCAGATCCTCGAAAGTCTTGTCGCGGATGCGGTGGAAGTCGTTCGTCACCTTGACCGCGTAGTCGCGCACCAGATGATCGACCTCATCGAACCCCGGCACCACGTCGTCCAGGATATGCTCAACCGCTTCGGCGCCGACACCCTGTTCGACCAGACGCGGGGCGTGATGAATCACGCAATATTCGCACGCGTTCAGCTTGGAGACGACGACCAGCGCGATTTCCAGATACCGCTTGGACAACAACGCCTCATCGGCAAACGCCAACAACAACCCCATGATATGTTTCAAGGCCGGCGGCCGGTGGGCGAACACCTTCACTTGGTTGAGAAACGGACCGTATTCGCGGGCGAACCGCTCATAGACCGGCCGCACATCCTCGGGCACCTCGTGGATTTCCACATCACGCACGCGAGCCATCGCTGGTCTCCTTTTTCTCGGTTACGCCGCCGCTCAAGTGAACTGCGCCTGCGGCCGCGACGCAACCTCGATGTGCGGCCCGCCGCGGGCGGATCGCAAACAGCGGCGGCCTCGCCTCCGTCGCGCGAACGTCCTAAGCTGCCGTTCGTGCAACCTGACCGGATACGCCGCCCATGCCCACTTGGCCGCTCATTGTCGAGAGCGTCATGGATAGCACCAAGCTCAACCAGTTCTTTGACCTGTTCCAAGAGGGCCTGCGAACCGGTGTCGACGGCGGGCGCAACACGTTCCACTTACAACATCTGCTTCAGGCCGACCGCCGGGACATCGTGGAGGCGACGTGCCGCCTGTTCGCCGATAGCCAGGGCGACGAAATCGCGCGCCAATTGGTCGGCGGTGGAGACTACGCCATGCTGCTCAGCGCTTGTGTCTACCGCGCGCACGAGCCACACCGGCGCGATACCCATCTAGGTCTGCATTTCGACGCGAATGTGTTCGGCCAAGACGCGTTGGTCTTCAACTTCTGGATCCCGTTCGATCGGGTGGGCGAGCGCGCGCCGGGGCTAACCTTGGTCAAGTCCGACGTCGACGTGGCACCGCTGGTCGATGCCTGGCGCCGCTCACGCCTGGAGACGGCGGACGACGGCGTGACCAGGCCGAAGATCCGCTTCAGCGTCGAGGAAGTGGCGGCTGCCCTCGGCTGCCCAGCGGACGACATGCTCTTCACCCCGATACTCGGCCCTGGTGACGCGCTGATCTTCCACCAATTCGTCATCCACGCCACCCAACTGGTCGAGCAGGACGAGGAACCGCGTCGGTCGTTCGAGATCCGAATCTGCGCGGCGGACAAGATTCCGCATGCGTGCGCTGAGAGAGCCGAGGCGCTGATGATCGCGCGGCGCACCGCTAACGGCGGACGGGAGTTGAAATTCAAACAGCTGGCGTGAGTAGCGAGCCAATCCGCTTCTACCGCCCCAGCGCGATGACGGCCACCGACGGCACCACGATGAACACCGCCGCCACGATGCGGGCCGTCAGGGTCTCGCGACGAAACACCACGATCGACAGCAGCAAGGTGAAGATCGGCGACGCGGCGATGATCGGCACGACCACCACGATGTCGCCACGCAGCAAAGCGCCGTTCAGAAAGATGATCGCCGTGCCGAGGGTGATGCCGCCCAAGGCAAACCAGCGAGGGCCGGTGCTTGACCAATTGATGGTGACCGGCACCCGGCGGATCTTGTTGGTCCCGACCATCAGGATTGCCGAGACCGTGAACGCGACCAGGCCGCCGAAATACGGGTCGGGGATGTCGACCATCGCGATCTTGGACAACACGTGGCCGAGCGACCGCAGGAACGCCGCCGCGATCGGCAGGCCGAGCGCCCAAATCGGCCAATCCACCTTGACCTTGCCGCGCTTGGACAGCAGCAGGATCGCCCCAATGATACCGGCGGTGCCGATGGCCAGCGGCCAGGTCAGCACCTCGCCAAGGATCAACATTCCCATCGCGGTGCCGAACAACGGCGAGATGGCGGCAAGCGTGCTGGACAGGGTTGGGCCGAGATAGCGCATGCCGGCGACCGACAGGTTGGCCGACAAGGCGGGTCGGAACAGCCCGATCAGCACGAAGATCAGCACCGCCGGCTCAAGCCAATAGCCCGGTTCCATGAAAAATGGCGCCAGCAGCCAGAAATAGACCGCCGACGCCGAGATCGAGATCGCCGTCCCGCTCCGGCTGTCCAGCGTCGCCAACCCTATGTTCTGAAACTGCGAGCCGACGGCGAACAGAAACGCCGCTATCAACGCAAAGACCAATGGGGTCAGCTCCCCAAAATCGAGGCCCCAATCACTCAGCGTCATGCGGCGGGTCCAGCAAGCCAGCCCGAGGGCGGAAGGATCATCAAACCACCGGGCACAGGCCACCGTCGACGTTGATGGCGGTTCCGGTGACATAGCCGCCGCGATCGGATGCCAGAAGGCATGCCATGGCGGCGAATTCCTCGGCGGTGCCGACGCGGCCCATGGGGATCGACCGTCCCATCTCGGCGTAATAGTCGTCCAGTGACCGATCGCCGGTTTCGTCGGCATGCCGGCGCACCCATTGGTCGCTCTCGATCCGGCCGACCAGCAGCGCGTTCACCAGCACGTTGTGCGGGGCGTACTCGTTGGCCAACGCCTTGGTCAGCGCCATGCCGGCGGCGCGTGTCACGGCGGTCGGCGCCCCCTGGCCCGGCGGCGCCTTGGCGCCGGTGTTCAGGATGTTGATGACCCGGCCCCACCGGCGCTCCCGCATTTCCGGCATGACCCGGCGGCACAACCGGATGGCGGCGAACAGCTTAAGGTCTAAGTCGGCCTGCCAGACCGCGTCGTCATGCTCCTCGAACGGCCCGCGCTTGGAGGAGCCGGCGTTGTTCACCAGGATGTCGATGGGACCAAGGACCGCCTGTGCCCGGTCGACCGCGTGCTCGCAACCCTTGGCGGTGGCGACATCGGCGGCGATGGCAATCACCTCGCCCCCGGTCGCCGCACGGATCGCCGTCGCGGCCTCGTCAAGCACATCCTGACGGCGGGCCACGAGAGCGACCCCAGCACCGCTTTCGGCGAACGTCGCGGCGATCGCCCGGCCGATGCCGAGGCTGCCGCCGGTGATCAAGGCTATACGGCCATCGAGACGTACCTGCATGTCTTCCTCTCCCAACCCATTCAATTAGCCGGAGAATGCCATGGCAGGAGGCGTTAAGCCGAAAAATTCGCTCAGTGACCCGCGCCAGAAATCCGACCGCGCATGTAGCGGCGCTCGGGGCGATAGGCGGCGCGATGGCGCCAGCCGGTCCAGGCCTCGGTCAATCGAGTCAGCAGGGTTGTAAAAGTGCTCATTGCTCCGTCCTCGAACACAACGCGTGATGTCCCCGTTCCATGCACGAGTTATGCCGAATCCAGTTAACAAAGGCTGAACACTTGCGGTTTTTGGGTGAAGATTGTCTACGCGGTTTGATTTTTTCACGCCGCCTGTATCACCGACCACACACGTTCCGGCGTCGCCGGCATGTTGATGTGGGTGACACCCAAGCCTGACAACGCATCGACCAGCGCGTTCATCACCGCCGGGAGCGAGCCGGCGCAACCAGCCTCGCCACACCCCTTCGCTCCAAGCGGATTGGTGGTCGCCGGCACCGAATGGGTATCGAGCTGGAAGAATGGCGCGTCGGCCGCGCGCGGCACGGCGTAATCCATGTAAGAGCCGGTGAGCACTTGGCCGTCGGTGTCATAGGCGCAGGATTCCATGAGCGCTTGGCCGATCCCCTGGACGATGCCGCCATGGGCTTGGCCCGCGACCAGCATCGGATTCACCACGGTGCCGAAGTCGTTGACCATGTTGTAGCGCACCACCCGCACCATCCCGGTTTCCGGGTCGACCTCGACCTCGGCGACGTGACACCCATTCGGAAACGCCGACGGCAGCCCCTCCAGCACTTCGCTCACGTCCAGCGACGTTGGCACGCCGTCAGGCAAGCTGATGCCCGAGCGCAGCGTCATGGCGATCTCCATGATGCCGATCGACCGATCGGTGCCGGTGACGGTGAAGGCGCCGTCGGCGAATTCGATGTCCACCGTCGCCGCTTCCAACAGATGGCCGGCGATCGCCTTACCCTTTTCGATCACCTTGTCGCTGGCCTGCACGATCGCGGCACCGCTGGCCATGATCGACTTCGACCCGCCGGTGCCGCCGCCGGCGATCAACTGATCGCTGTCACCCTGCAGCAGCCTGACCTTGTTGAACGGTACGCCGAGCTTGGTGTGCAGCACTTGGGCGAATGGCGCGGCATGCCCCTGGCCATAGTCCAGAGTACCGGTCACGATGGTGACCGTCCCGTCCTCCTCGAACCGCAGCCCGCCCATCTCGTTCTGCGGTGGCGCGGTAACCTCCAGATAGTCGCCAATCCCAATGCCGAGCAGCAGGCCGCGCGCCGCGCTCTCGGCCTTGCGGGCGGCGAAGCCGTCGTAATCCGCGAAGGTCAGCGCCTTGTCCAACACGGCGGTGAATTCGCCGCTGTCATAGGTCATGCCGGAGCTGGCGGTGTAGGGCATGGCGGAAGCCGGGATGTGATTGCGTCGGCGCAACTCGGTCCGGTCGATCCCCATGCCGCGAGCGGCGGTGTCGACCAACCGCTCCATGTAGTAGTTACCCTCCGGCCGGCCGGCACCACGATAGGCGCTGACCGGACTGGTGTTGGTGTAGACGCATTGGGTCGACACCTCCATCACCGGCACCTTGTAGAGGCTGGTCATGTTCTTGACGATGTTGAGGGTCGGCATCATCGGGCCGACCTGACAGAGATAGGCGCCCATGTTACCGAAACCGGTAACCCGCACGGCGAGAAAATGGCCGTCGGCGTCCAGCGCCAACTCGGCCTTGACCTTGTGGTCGCGTCCGGCCTGGTCCGACAGAAAACTCTCGGAGCGGTCGGCCGTCCACTTGACCGGCCGGCCAAGGGTCCGGGCGGCATGAAACAGCGCCGGATACTCGGGATAAACGAACGCCTTCATGCCAAACGACCCGCCGACATTGCCGGTCAGCACCCGCACTTTCTCCGGCGGCACCCGCAGGATGTCCTTGGCCAGCAGATTGCGCAGCCCGAACACGCCCTGACAGCCCAGGTGAAGGGTCCATTTGTCCTGCGCCGCATCGAACTCGGCAATCGCCGCGCGCGGCTCCATCGCCGAGACCACGATCCGGTTGTTGACGATATCGAGGGAGGTGACGTGCGCCGCCTCGGCGAAGGCTTTGGCCACCGCGTCGCTGTCGCCGTAATGGTAGTCGAGGATGACATTGTTCGGCACGGTGTCGTAGAGCAGCGGCGCACCATAGGCGGCGGCAGCCTCGGCGTCGGTCACCGCCAGCAGCGGATCGATGTCCAGCACGACGGCCTCGGCCGCGTCACGCGCTTGCATCGAGGTCTCGGCCACGACGATCGCCACCGGATCGCCGACAAACCGCACCTTGCCGGAAGCCAGCGCCGGCCGCGTCGGGTTCGGCATCGGTGAGCCGTCGCGGTTCTTCAGCGGCACGCCGCACTTAATGTTGCCGAAGCCGGCCGCCGCCAGATCCTCGGCGGTGTAGATACCGAGAACCCCCGGCATCGTCAGCGCGTCCTGGATATCGATGCTGTTCAGCACACCATGGGCATAGGCGCTGCGCACCAGCACGCCGTAGGCCTGTCCCTCGACGTCGAGGTCGTCGGTGTAACGCCCTTGTCCGGTGAGCAGGGTCGGATCCTCGGTGCGCGGCACCGGCTGGCCAATGCCGAACTTCATGGTGGCAAGCTTGGCGTCGGTGGCGGCGTCGTTCATCGAGGTCTCCTGGTTCTCCGGAACGGAACATCATAAGGCTAGATGATCGGGACCGGTCACGCCCAACGCCTTGTATACAACAGTCCCGTGACGGATTGGCGCGACACCGGGTTTACGCAGCCGCCCGGTCCATGGGAGAACCCGATTAGCACCCCAAGGTCAGAACCCCAAGGACGGAGAGATAGTCCCATGCAGTACCTGCACACTATGGTCCGGATCAGCGACGTCGACGCCAGCCTCGCCTTCTACTGCGGCCTGCTCGGCATGCAGGAGATCCGTCGCTATGACAGCGAGAAGGGCCGTTTCACCAACATCTTCCTGGCGGCACCCGACGACATGGAGACCGCCACCTCGGACCGCAAGGCACCGCATCTGGAGTTGACCTATAATTGGGATCCGGCGGAGTACAAGGTCGAGGGGCGCGCCTGGGGCCATCTGGCGTACCGGGTCGCCGACATCTACGCCATCTGCCAGAAGCTCATGGACAACGGCGTGACCATCAACCGCCCGCCGCGCGACGGCCACATGGCGTTCGTGAAGTCGCCGGACGGCATTTCGATCGAACTGCTGCAGGCCACCGAACCGCTTCCGGCAGCCGAGCCCTGGGCCTCGATGGGCAATACGGGAAGTTGGTGAGCCATCATCATCCGCGTTTACCTTGCGTCGGCCAAGACGTACGCGCTACCGCCGATCATACTTGCGTGATCCGCTCAACGCGGTAGTGGCTCGATGACGAAGGCCGAACTGATCACGGCGAGGATAGGCGTACTCCATCGCCCCCATGCCGCTGTGGAGCTGGAGCGGCTATGCACTTCGGCGTACCGTTGTGGCGCGATGGAGGCTTGCCGGACTTCAGCGTGGCGCGCGGCGATCATCGCGCCTTCCCGACGCTCGCTGAACCTGTTGGCCTCCGCCGAAAGTCAGTTGACCGACGACCCGGCACGGAGTCTTCCCGCCTTTCGACGAGCCCTGTGTTTTTTCCCGGGTGAGCCGAGGAACGTCCTAGCGATCGCGCAAATCTACGTTCGGGCGTCGGAAACCAATCGAGCGCGGCGCGCGGCCCGTTTGGCGACCAGGCTGAAACCAGATCTGGTTGGGGTTTGGATTCGGTTAGCCCGTCTACTGCTCGACAATTCCGATTTTCTAGCGGCGGAACCGGCCGCGCGGCGGGCCATAATTCTACGTCCGGAAGCAGCGGATGCGCTGAAAATCCTTATCAGAGTGCATCTGCGACATCACGGGGTCGTAGTATCGTTACGCGCGCAACGCCACTACGCGGTGTCGACGCCACAAGACCTGTCTGCGTGGCAGAACCTTTTGCGATCGGCCAACGAGATCGATGATGCCGAACTCGACAACTGGCTCGCGCATCATTGTCCACCCGATCAATTGCGCGGCGATAAGACATCGCTGGTTCGAGCGATTGCCGCATTACCCGACGCGTTGACGAGGCTGATGGACGCCGCGCCCCGCTACTGCCAAGACGCCGTGGCGATGAAACGTGCGATCGGGTTCTTTCTCGAAGCGGGTAGAGCGGAAGAAATCGAGGCGATCTGCCGTTTGGGCCTAATGCACGACCCACAGTCCTCGCGAGCCTTGGGCGGCATGTTTCAGGTTGCCATCAACAAGAACGGCGCCGGATCACAGGCTGAGGATTGGCTCCGCCGGCTTCTGATGAACCGAGCGTTGGGTCCACACAGGGCCATGCGCGCATTCTACGCTACGGTCGATCCCGGCGCCATCGTGACCGTCATCGAGGGAATCCTCCCCCGAGCCGCATCAGCCAACGACCATTGGCTCGCCCGTATGGCGATAAACCTCGCCGCGCAATGCAAAAAGGTGCCTTCGGAAGAGCTTCTACGCCGCGTCGGTATACCTGCGTTTGATCGCGCACTTGGCGATCACGCGCAGCTCTACGTTCGCGAAAACTTGATGATCTTCCGCCATGCCAGTGGTTCGGTCGACATGCGGGTCGACATCCCTCGGAAACCGGCCCTGGCCCAGAGCGGCGCCACTACGGAAGAACAGTCAACGCTGTCGATTGTGGTGCCTATGGGGAATCGCCTGGAAGACCTCAAATCCATGGTCGACAGCGTGTTAGCTCAAACATCAAATCAACTCCAAATTGTGTTTTCAGTTCTTGCCGACAACCAAGGAACACGTGCATTCCTCGACCGAACCGTCAATATGGATCCACGCTGTCTTATCGTCGAGGAAAAGGCCGAGTTGTTCAGCAAGGTGCGCGCCATCGAGAACGGGATCAGGGCCGCACATGGAGACCTGATCCTCATGTTGGATTGCGATTGCGCGTTGGTCCGATCCGATACCTACGAACAAATACAGCGCTTGCTGTTGATTTGCCCCGCCGACATCTACTCGATCGACTACCGCGGAATGATTTTGCTGCGCCGCTCTGAATTTACCGACGCCAATAGGCTCCGTGACAAGATCGTAGCCGGCCAGGCCCGACTGGATCGTCGCATCGATCGCCTCGGCATCGGGTCGGATGATATTGTTTGGATCTGCGAGCACATCACCAACCGCCGATCCCGCTACGCCCTTGTCACCGCATCGCGGACGGAACGAGTTTCGCTCTCCCGTGACGGTCACCTCACGCTTTCGGTGGAATCGGCTACTCGAGATATTCCTCGACTCATCAATCACCTAGGAGAGCACCGCATCACCGCCCGGCGGAACATTCATGCACGCGGGAACGTTCTCAACACCAAGGATGACATCATCTCCGACATCTCCGACATTACCGGCAGTTTCGGTTTCGAGCCCTACATCACACAAATCAGGCGATATGTAAGCCGACGCCTCGCCGCGACCGAGAGCGAGATCAGCAAGGCAATTAGCTAGCTTCCGCGGTTCGTTTAGTCGCAACTCCACTTAAGATCCAGCTCAGCCAGAATGGCCTTACTGTGTTGTCCCAAACCCGGCGGCGGCCGGTCGATCCGGGGGCCATCAGCGGCAGCCCGGTAGGGTGAGCCGACCAGTCGAACGGGTTCCGTGAACCCTTGCGGCGGCGGCACCTCGACGAGGGTGCCGCGGTGCGCGAGTTGCGGCTCGTCGACCGCCTCGGCGATGGTGTTCACCCGCGAGATCGGCACCCCACGCGCACCCAATCTTTTCGCCCAATTGCCGGCGGTATCTTTGGTGAAGGCTTCCGAGAGCGCCGCGTTCACCGCCTCCTTGTTGGCGATCCGTGCCTTGCTGTCGGCGAAGCGCGGATCGTCCAACAGCGCGGCGATGCCCAACTCCTCGAACACCGCTTGGACATGACCCGGCATGGTCGCCGACATCAGCACCGTGCCCTCGGCGCAGTCGAAGCTGTCGGCGGTCGGCAAGAGGGTGGCCGAGGAGTTGCCGATCAGCGTGTTCTCGAAACCATCGACCAGCCACTGCGCCACCGACGGCGCCTGGATGTTCAGCGCGGCGTCGAGCATGGAAACGTCGAGCATCTGGCCCTCGCCGGTGCGCTCACGCCGGAACAGAGCCGCCGCCACCGCATAGGCAGCGGCCATGCCGGTGAACAAATCGACCGGAAAATAACCGGTGCGCATGGCTCCGGTCGACACATGGCCGTTGGTCGACATCATGCCGGAAGCGGCCTGGATCGCGCCGTCATAAGCGCCTTGTTCACCGCGCGGTCCGCCGCTGCCATAGCCGGTAATCTGACAATAGATGATCGTCGGATTGATCGCCCTGACGTCTTCCCAACCGAGGCCGAGGCGCTCGGCCACGCCGCCGCGAAAATTCTGCGCCACCACGTCGGCACCTTCGATCAACCGATGCGCGACCGCCAGGCCCTTGGGATCCTTCAGGTCGAGCGCCACGCTGCGCTTGCCATGGTTCAAAGCCAGAAAGGCCGAGGCCATGTCGTGGTCGGCATGCGGGCTGGGGATCATGCGGTTGCGCATCTGATCGCCGATCCCCGGCGGTTCGATCTTGATGACGTCGGCCCCTTCCATCGCCAGCTGCGCGGTCAGGTAAGGCCCCGACAGAACCTGGGTGAAGTCGACCACCCGAATGCCCTCGAACGCGCGTGCCATACTCTCTCCCCTCATCACCGGGTCTTGCCGCCCGGCCCGTCGCGCCGCAGGCTAGCACGCAACATCCTAAGCAACATCCATTGGGGAAGAAGCCATGAGCGAAGACGCGATCACCGAGAACGCGATCACCGGCGCGACCGTCAAACAGGCGGCGGCCGAGTTGTCGGAGTTGCTGCGGCTGCGCACCCTGCCCTTCGGCATGAAGCTGTTCGAGGATGCCGACGAAATGCGGGCCATCCCCGGTATCCGCACGCCGATGGACGGCATTCCGTTCACCACCTGCCAGTTGGTGACCCAGGTGCGCACCGCCGGCTTCACCCTTGGCATCGTCAAGGACAATCTGCGACCCAATGCCAGTTGCGGCGCCAATATCGGCCTGGAAGAGGTGCCGGAGCGCCTGGCGTCGGGCGAGCAGATGAACGGCGTCTGGTTCGACAATCAGAAGGCCGCGCACGAGCACCAGACGCAGATGCCTCGGGTGCCGGCGGGACGCTATTCCGGGTTGTGCGCGTCGCCGCTGCGTTCCGGCCGGCTCGATCCGCCGGACATCTGCCTGTTCTACGCCATGCCCGGTCAGATGATCCTGTTCATCAACGGCCTACAGTTCAAAAACTACCAACGCTACGATTTCAACATCACCGGCGAAAGCGCCTGCGCCGACAGTTGGGGCCGCGCCCTGGCCGAGCGCAAGACCAGCTTGTCGATCCCGTGCTACGCCGAACGGCGCTATGGCGGGGTGGCCGACGACGAGCTGCTGATGGCTTGTCCGCCGGACGAGTTCCTGCGTGGGGTCGAGGGGTTGAAGGGTCTGTCGAAGAACGGCCTGCGCTATCCCTACCCGCCGTTCGGCGCCTTCGCCGACCCGGCGGTGGGCATGGCGAACAGCTACGGGTAGAGCGTAGGGATCAATCCACTCACTCCGCCGCCTGCTCCGCCTCGTAGGCCCGCAGCCCCTTGTCCCATTTCTCCAGCCACCAGGCGTATTGCTGCGGCCATTTGGTGAAATCGGGATCGATGTCGAAATACTGCGCGGCGTGCAGCGGCCAGAACGGATCGACCAAGGCCTGCCGGCCGACCGCGATCAAGTCGGCGCGGCCATCGGCGAGAACCTCCTCGGCGAATTGCGGCGTGCGGATCAGCCCGACCGCCATGGTCTTGATCCCGACCTCCTCGCGGATGCGCTGGGCGAACGGCACCTGGAAGCCGGGGCCGCGCTTCAGATTGGCGTTGGTGGCGCCCTTCGGGCTGTTGCCGCCGGACGAGCAGTCGATCACGTCGACGCCGCGCGCCTTCAGCTCGTGGGCCAGTGCGACGCTGTCCTCAAGCTCCCAACCGCCATCGATGCCGTCGACCGAGGAGATGCGCACGAACAGTGGCTTGTCGTCCGGCCAAGCCGCCCGTACCGCCTCCGTCACCTCCAGCGGGAACCGCATGCGGCCGGCCCGATCACCGCCATAGCCATCGTTGCGCCGGTTCGACAGCGGCGACAGGAAACTCTGCAGCAGATAGCCGTGCGCCATGTGAATTTCGACGATCTCGAACCCGGCATCCGCGGCCCGAGCGGCCGCTTGAGCGAAATCGGCCTTGGTCCGTTGCAAATCGGCCGAGTCCATCATTTTCGGCGTGAGCCAGCCTTCGGCCAGGGCCTGATCGGACGGGCCGAGCGGAGTCCAGATCCGATCTCCCTTGGCGATCTCATCCGGGCTAACTGGCCCGCCGCCCTCCCACGGGCGTTGGGTCGAGGCCTTGCGCCCGCCATGGCCGATCTGGATCGCCGGGATCGAGCGTTGCTGTTTGATGAAAGCGGTCAGCGGGCGGAACGCCGCCACCTGTTCGTCGGTGTAGAGGCCGGGACAGCCGTTGGTGATGCGCCCCACCTCCGACACCCCCGTCGCCTCGACGAACACCACGCCCGCCCCGCCCATGGCGAATTTGCCGTAGTGGACGAGATGATAGTCGTTCACCACGCCGTCGACCGCCGAATACTGGTCCATCGGCGAGATCACCACCCGGTTCGACAGGGTGGTCGACTTGATCGTCAGCGGAGTGAAAAGATGCGGCTGGCCCATGGCGGTCTCCTGGCAAACGGGCGCCAAGTGAAACCACCGCACACCACCCGGTCAAGCCCCGAGGCTGCGACGACTGTCGTGCCGCGTGTCGCACATGACAGGCCGGCGCCAAGATGCGGCCTTCCATGAAAAAGGGACGGCCAATGGCCGTCCCCTTCCCGTCGATTGTCTGCCGATAAGACGCGATGTCTTAGGCGGCCCGGACCTTCGTGACGAACTGTCTCACTTCGTCACCGAGACGCGCGGCGCCATCGGACAGCTCGCCGCATTTGGCCAGCACCATCGTGGCACCTTCGGAGGTTTTCTGTGCCGCGTTGGCAACCTGCCCGATGCCCTGGGAGACCATCTCGGTTCCCTGAGCCGCCTCTTGGGTATTCCGCGAGATTTCCTGCGTCGTGGCACTCTGCTCCTCGACGGCGGCGGCCACGGTCGAGTTCATCTCGTCGAGGCTGCCAACCGCCATCCCGATGCCCTTGATCGATTCGACCGCATCCTGGCTGGATACCTGGATCTCTTCGATCTGCCGGCGGATCTCCTCGGTCGCCTTTGCCGTCTGGCTGGCGAGCGATTTGACCTCCGAGGCAACCACGGCGAAGCCCTTGCCGGACTCACCGGCCCTCGCCGCCTCGATCGTCGCGTTCAAGGCAAGAAGGTTGGTCTGCTCGGCGATGTCTTGGATCAGAGTGATGACATCGCCGATCTTCTGCGCCGTCGCGGCCAGGGCTTGGATTTTCTGGTCGCTGACCTCGGACTCGCCACGAGCCTTTGTCGCCATCTCGGACGCTCGCCCGACTTGGTTGCTGATTTCGTTCACCGAGGCAACCAGCTCCTCCGCCGCGGCCGACACGGCCTGCACGTTGGCGCTGGACTGATCCGATGTGGCGGCGACCGAGGACGACACGTGCACCGCGTCGGCAGAGACCGACGCCATGGTTTCGACCTCGGACCGGACCTGCTCGACATAGTCGACGAGCGAGCTGACCACCGTACCCACCGAACTCTCGAAAGAGTCCGCCAGCTCGTTCATGGCCTGCAACTTGTCCGCTTCGGCACGCTTGGCCGCCTCAACCTGCTCTTCCTCAAGCCGCTTCACCCGCAGGGCATTCTCCTTGAACACCAGGACCGAGCGGGCCATCGCGCCGATCTCATCGCCGCGACGATCGCCTTCGACCTCGACGGTGAGGTCGTTATCGGCCAGCCGACCCATCGCCCCGGTCAACGAGATGATTGGCTTGCTGATCGCCCGGACCAGCCAGAGCCCGATCAGTACCGCTACGAAAACCGAGATGGCGGCAATGGCCGAAGACACCATCAGAGCCGTATCGAGCTCGCTTTGCAGCGACGGGCCCAACGTGTCCTGCCGTCCCTTGGACGCCAACTTGATCCGCTCGATAGTGTCGGCGATATGCGGGCCGATTTTGTCGAGACGGTCGGTAATCAGCGCGTTTCGTTCGCGAATGACGCCCGCGGTCTCAACGAAACCCGCCTCGTAGAGCTTCGTCATCTCTATCGTCTGGGTGGCAAGCGAACGGCGGGTCGGGTTGTTGAGCTCGCTCAGCAGCTTATCAGCCGCAGTCTCGAGCGCCTTGAACTCTGTAAGGGTTCGATCGTACGACGCATCGTCGTTCGTGATCAGAAACTTCTGCGCATAGAGCCGCGCCAACAACAGATTGCGCTGCGCCACACCGGCGAGGAAGGCCGCGGACGGGTCCGCATCGGCGTAGGCGCTTTCCATGACCTTGGTAAGCGCCTTCTCGATCTGGGGGCCGTTCTTGTCCAGAACGCCGTCGACAATCGCTTGCCGCTTCTCCTGAAGTTTGATGACGTCGTCGAAAACCGCCACATACTCACGCAGCGAAGCGCCGATGTCCTGGATTTCCTTAAGGGTGTCCGGGTCACCGATAACCGCTTCGGTTTGCTTGACCAGCTCCAGCGCTGTCGCGGCGCGCTCACGCACGTTTTCGATCGACTTCGGCGATTTCGTGATGACGAAGTCCTTGACCCCCAGGCGGGTGATCAGGACGTTGGCTTGAATCCGCGCCGTCTCGTTCGATTCGCGCGCGGTGCTGCGATAGCCCGCGAAATCCCCGTTTGCCATGTAGATACCCGTCCCGGCAACACCGCCCACCAGCAACAGGAGGCCGAGAATGGCGCCAAGCGATAGGTAGATCTTTCCGGCAAGCTTCAAACCGCCGGTATTCCCGGACGCTCTGGATGTCGAGTCCGACGGCACGGCGCCGGTAGGTGCATTAGACATTTTCCACTCCATTGATATGACGGGCCGCTGACCCTTACGCTTGTTCGTGACGCCGACTGTCGCCTAGAAACATTTATGTTTGGTTAATGCAGGGACGTTCACTTCAACATTCTCGAAAATTGTTTTGGATATCGACACAGAGGCTAGCGGTCTGATCTGGTGGCTCCAGCCGGCAACCCATTGATTGGCAACGTCAGCCAAGTCCTGCTAACGGTAGCCGCAACAATCGTCTGGATTAGCAGACATCATCGGGAGGACAGCATGGCCGACGCGGTTATCGTTTCGACGGCACGCACGCCGATCGGCAAGGCGTTTCGCGGCGCCTTCAACAACACCCACGGCGCCATCCTCGCCGGCCACGCGGTCGAGCACGCGGTGGCCCGCTCGGGACTTGATCCGGCCGAGATCGAGGACGTCATCATCGGCTGCGGCCTGCCCGAAGGCGCCACCGGGCAGAACATCGCGCGCCTCGCCGCGATCAAGGCCGGCCTGCCCGTCACCTCCGCCGGTACCACGGTCAACCGGTTCTGCAGCAGCGGGCTGCAAACCATCTCCATGGCCGCCCAGCGGGTGCTGGTCGATAAGGTGCCGGCCATGGTCGCCGGCGGGGTCGAGTCGATCAGCCTGACCCAAGCCAATTTGAACACCAAGTACCTGACCGAGGATGGTCTGATGCGGACCAAACCGGCGCTGTGGATGTCGATGATCGAGACCGCCGATATTGTCGCCGCGCGCTATGGTGTGTCGCGCGAGGCTCAGGACGCCTACGCCGCCGAGAGCCAGCGCCGCACCGCCGAGGCCCAGGAGGCCGGCCGCTTCGACGCCGAAATCGTGCCGCTGGACAGTGTGAAACTGATCAAGAGCAAGGAGACCGGCGAGGTCACCGAGGAGGCCGCGCGGCTAACCAAGGACGAGGGCAACCGGCCCGGTACCACGACCGAGGCGCTGGCCGGGCTGGAACCGGTACGCGGTCCCGGCCACTTCATCACCGCCGGTAACGCCAGCCAGCTGTCTGATGGCGCCTCGGCCTGCGTCGTCATGAACGGCAAACTCGCCGAGCAGCGCGGCATCGAGCCGCTGGGCATCTATCGCGGCCTCGCCGTGGCCGGGTGCGAGCCCGACGAGATGGGCATCGGGCCGGTCTTCGCCGTACCCCGCCTGCTGGAGCGCAACGGGCTGACGGTCGACGACATCGATCTGTGGGAGCTGAACGAGGCTTTCGCCAGCCAGGTGCTGTATTGCCGCGACAAGCTCGGTATCCCGCAGGAAAAATTGAACGTCGACGGCGGTTCGGTCTCGATCGGCCACCCCTACGGCATGAGCGGGGCGCGGATGGTCGGCCACGCCCTGATCGAGGGCAAGCGCCGGGGGGCGAAATACGTGGTCACCACCATGTGCGTCGGCGGCGGCCAGGGCGTCGCCGGCCTGTTCGAAGTGGTCTGAGGAGGCCGACATGGAGATCGTGCTGTCACCGGAGGATGAGGCGTTCCGCCAGGAGGTGCGCGGCTTCCTCGCCGAGAAACTGCCGCCGGACATCGCCAAGAAGACCGCCAACGGCTTCCGGTTGGCCAAGGACGATCACGTCCGCTGGCAGAAAATCCTGCACGCGCGCGGCTGGATGGCGCCGAACTGGCCGGCCGAGCATGGCGGCACCGGCTGGACGCCGATGCGGAAGCACATCTTCGACGAGGAATGCGCGCTGGCTGGCGCGCCCATGGTGATCCCGTTCGGCGTGACCATGGTGGCGCCGGTGATCATGAAATTCGGCAACGACGAACAGAAGGCTCGCTTCCTGCCACGGATACTAAGCTCCGAGGATTGGTGGTGTCAGGGCTATTCCGAGCCCGGTTCCGGCTCCGATCTCGCGTCGCTGCGCACCAAGGCGGTGCTGGATGGCGACCATTACGTGGTGAACGGCCAGAAGACCTGGACCACGCTGGCGCAACACGCCGACTGGATGTTCACCCTGGTGCGCACCGCCGATACCGGCAAGCGCCAGGAAGGCATCACCTTCCTGCTGATCGACATGAAGACCCCCGGCGTCTCGGTCACCCCGATCACCACCATCGACGGCGGGGTCGAGATCAACAGCGTGTTCCTGGACGACGTGCGGGTACCCGTCGCCAACCGCATCGGCGACGAAGACCAGGGATGGACCTACGCTAAGTACTTGCTCGGCCACGAACGCACCAGCATCGCCGCCGTCGGCCGTTCCAAAGCGCAACTGCGGAAGCTCAAGGCGATCGCCAGGGCCGAGATGTCGGACGGACGGCCGCTGATCGAGGACGGCGATTTTGCGCGGCGCCTGGCCCAGATCGAAATCGATTTGTTGGCGTTGGAAAGCCTGGTTCTTCGCACGCTGTACGCCGAGAGCGCCGGCAAGGACCCCGGCCCCGAGGCCTCGTTCCTCAAGATCAAGGGCACCGAGGTGCAGCAGGGCCTGACCGAGCTGTTGATGGAAGCGATCGGGCCCTATGCCGCCCCATTCCAACCGGAAGCCTTCCGCGAGGACGGCTGGAACGAGGAACCGGTCGGCCCCGACTACGGCCCGGCCCTGGCGCCACTGTATTTCAACTGGCGCAAGGCCTCGATCTACGGCGGATCGAACGAAATCCAGAAGAACATCATCGCCAAGATGGTGCTGGGGCTGTAGCCCCATTCGCTCGTACGTCCGACCCGGAGCCGACGCCCATGAGTTTCGCCCTGACCGACGATCAGCGCCAATTGGCCGACAGCATCGCCCGGTTTCTCGACGATAAATACGCCTTCGACGCGCGCCGCCGGATCATGGCCGAGGATCGGGGTTGGTCACCGGCGATTTGGGCCGAATTCGCCGAGCTTGGCTGGCTGGCCTTGCCGATCGCCGAGGAGCATGGCGGCCTTGGCGGCACGACGGTCGATCTCGCCTTGATGATGGAGCATTTCGGCCGGTCGCTGGTGGTCGAACCCTTCGTCGCCAGCGTCGTGCTGGGCGCCGAGACCATCGCGCGGGCGGACGAGGCCAAGGCCACGGAGCTGTTGCCCGCCGTAGCCGAGGGCAAGATGACCCTGGCGCTGGCCCATGGTGAGCCGACCAGTCGCTACGACCTGAGCCGGGTTGGCACCACGGCCGCACCCGACGGCAAGGGTGGATGGCGGCTTTCCGGACACAAGGCGGTGGTGTTGCACGGTGACAGCGCCGACCGGCTGATCGTCTCGGCGCGTACCGGCGGCGCCGAGGCCGACCGTGACGGGATCACCCTGTTCCTGGTCGACTCCGCGATCGCCGGAGTCACCCGCCGTCCCTATCCCACGATCGACGGATTGCGCGGTGCCGATGTGATCCTCGACGATGTATCCGTTTCCGGCGATGCGGTGCTCGGCCCGGTTGGCGGCGCGTTTGATGTTCTGGAGCCGGTAATCGACCGGGCCTGCGTCGCCCTGTCGGCCGAGGCGGTGGGGGCCATGGGCGCCACCGTCCAACTGACCGCCGAGTATATGAAAACCCGCGAACAGTTCGGCCGCCCGCTTGGCAGCTTTCAAGTGCTGCAACACCGGGCGGTGGAGATGCTGTCGGCCAGTGAGTTTGCCCGCGCGCTGTGCTACCGCGCCGCCGGGGCCATGGACGCCACCTTCGGGGCCGAGCGGTCCCGTGCCGCGTCGGCAATCAAGGCCGAGATCGGCCGCGCCGGCAAGATGATCGGCGAGGAGGCGGTGCAGTTGCACGGCGGCATGGGCATGACCAACGAAATGGCCGTGGGTCACTATTTCAAGCGGCTGCGGATCATCGATACGAGCTTCGGCAACGCCGCCCATCACCTGCGCCGCTTCGCCACTCTCGGCTAAGCGCCGCCATAGGAGGACACCCATGATCCCCGAATTGAGCCCTCGCGCCGAGGAATTGCGCACCCGGGTCCAGGCCTTCATGGACACCCATGTCTACGCCGCCGAAGCGGTGTTCGACGAGCAGTTGGAGGCGTCCGCAAACCGCTGGCAAGTGCCGCCGATCATGGACGAGTTGAAAGCCAAGGCGCGGGCCGAGGGGTTGTGGAATCTGTTCCTGCCCGAGAGCGAGCGCGGCGCCGGGCTGACCAACCGGGAATACGCGCCGCTGTGCGAGGTCATGGGGCGGTCGCCGATCGGGCCGGAATGCTTCAATTGCTCGGCCCCGGACACCGGCAACATGGAGGTGCTGGAACGCTACGGCAGCGAGGAACACAAGAAACAATGGCTGGAGCCGCTGCTGGCCGGTGAGATCCGCTCCTGCTTCGCGATGACCGAGCCGGCGGTCGCCTCGTCCGACGCCACCAACATCGAGGCGCAGATTACCCGCGACGGCGACAGCTACGTGATCAACGCCCACAAATGGTGGACCTCCGGCGCGTTGGACGAGCGCTGCAAGATCGCGATCTTCATGGGCAAGACCGACCCAAGCGCCGAGAAGCATAAGCAGCAATCGATGATCCTGGTGCCGCTGGACACCCCCGGCATCACCATCAAGCGGGCGTTGACGGTGTTCGGCTATGACCACGCACCGCACGGCCATGCCGATGTGACGTTCGAGAACGTGCGGGTTCCCGCCTCGAACATCCTGCTCGGCGAGGGCCGGGGCTTCGAGATCGCCCAGGGGCGGCTCGGCCCGGGACGCATTCACCATTGCATGCGGCTGATCGGCCAGGCCGAACGGGCGCTGGAAGCGATGAAGGTCCGGGCCCGCTCCCGCGTCGCCTTCGGCAAACCGCTGGCCGAGCAGGGCGCGCTGCGCCACACCATCGCCGAATGCCGGATCGCCATCGATCAGGCCCGGCTGATGGTGCTGTACGCCGCCCAGATGATGGATACCGTCGGCAACAAGGCCGCCCGCCAGCAGATCGCCATGATCAAGGTGATCGCCCCGCGCCTAGCCTGCGATGTGATCGACAAGGCGATCCAGGTGCATGGCGGCGGCGGCGTCAGCCAGGCCTTCCCGCTGGCCCATTCCTACGCCCACAGCCGCGCCCTGCGTCTGGCCGACGGCCCGGACGAGGTGCACCTGGAAGCGATCGCCAAGGCGGAGTTGCGGCGAAACGCGTGATCCCAGGCCGGGAGGCTGCCATGACCGACGACGACATCGGTGCCTTCGTACCGGGACAGACATTCCGCATCGACGGCGCCGCCGACGGGCCATTGTCGGGGCTGACGTTCGCCGCCAAGGACCTGTTCGACGTGGCGGGTCGGCCGACCGGCGGGGGCAACCCGGACTTCGCGCGCCAGAACCCGGTGCCGACCGCCCACGCCTGGGCGGTGCAACGGCTGCTTGACGGTGGCGCCAGCCTGATCGGCAAAACCATCACCGACGAGGTGTCGCTCGGCATCCTCGGCGAGAACGTGTTTTTCGGTACGCCGCGCAACACCCAAGCGCCCGATCGGGTGCCCGGTGGATCGTCCTCCGGCTCGGCGGCGGCGGTGGCCGCCGGGTTGTGCGATACCGCGATCGGCACCGACACCGGCGGCTCGGTCCGGGTCCCGGCCAGCTTCTGCGGGCTCTACGGCATCCGGCCGACCCATGGCGCCCTGCCGCTCGATGGCATGCTGCCGCAGGCACCGAGCGCCGACACCACCGGCTGGTTCACCCGCGACGCCGCCACCTTTCGCCGGGTTTCCGAGGTGATGTTCGGCAAAGCGGCCCCCGCCGCCCTGCCCAATCGCCTGATTGTCGCGGTCGACGCCTTTGGCTTCGTCGAGCCCGCGACCGCCGATGCCCTACGCCCGATGCTCGACCGCCTCGCCGCCATGATCGGTGACGTGCGCGAGGAGATGCTGGCGCCACAAGGTCTATCGGTCTGGGGCCGGGCGCAGCGCACGCTGCAACCGCGCGAGGCCTGGGAGACCTTCAAACCCTGGGTCGAGCGTGACAACCCGGCCCTCGCCTTCAACGTGGTGCGCGGGCTGATGCTGGGTGCGTCGATCACCGACGCCGACGCCGGCTGGGCCAGCCTGATGCGGCGCGAGGCGCGGGCTCGGCTTGATTACCTGTTGCCGCCCGGTACCGTGCTGGCGATGCCGACCACGCCGTTTCCCGCCCCGCCCAAGGAACTGCCCCTGCCCGACCAGAACGCGGTGCGCGAAGCGATCCTGTGCCTGTGCGCCCATGGTGGATTGACCGGGGTCCCGCAAATCAGCATTCCCGGCGCCAACATCGGCGGCCTGCCGGTGGGTCTGTCCCTGCTCGCCGCGCGGGGGGAAGACCTTGCACTCGCCACCGTGGCCGAAGCCCTGGAGACATATTGATGGAAGACCTCACGCCCAACATCCCCGAGGTGATGGACGCCGTGCGCGCCAAGTTCGAACGCTACGAGGCCGCGCTGACGAACAAGGACGTCGATGCCTTGGATGACACGTTCTGGAACAGCCCACACACCATCCGCTACGCCATGAACGAGATGGGCTACGGCTTCGACGCGATCCACCAGCACCGGGTCAACCGCAAGCCCGGCCCCGGCATCAAGGAAAAGCGCCTGCGCCTGGAAATCCTTACCCTCGGGCATATTTTCGCGACGGTGAACCTGGAGTTCAAGGTGCGGGACAAGGATCTGATCGGCCGCCAGAGCCAGACCTGGGTGAACTTCCCCGACGTCGGCTGGAAAGTAGTGGCGGCGCACGTCTCGATGACCGACGGCAGGCCGGCGTGGTGAGATAAGATGGGGTTCAGGCGCTTTTGAAAGTCGTTTGACGTCGAACCGTCGCTCTCCTTGGCGGTGGCGTCATCTTGGTCGCCACCGGCGACGATCCAAGCCCTCGCGCCCGCCCTGGACAGCTTGGATTCCATCATCGGCGGCGCGCGCCTCCGCTCCCGATCATCATTCCCATTGACAGAACTGAGTGTAAGCTTCCATTTTTAGCTTTGTCTAACTTTAAGCCCTGAGACAAGGAAGCCACACCATGAATCTCTTTCGCCCGAGCCGCCGGGGCTTGCTTGGCGGTAGCCTCCTCGGCTCGTTGTTCGGGATCACGGCGGCGCGCGCGCAAAGCGGCCCGGCGCACGGCGGATCAGCGCACAGCGGCGCTTCGCGCACTCATGCTCCCGGCGTGATGATGACGGTCGGCGAGGTCGACAACGCCGCCAACGGCTTCGACCCGCACGACATCCTGACCGATTGGGACACCGGGACCACCCGTGTCGATGCCGACGGCCGGACGGTCCGGACGTTCGAGGTCACGGCCGAGGACAAGGAGATCGAGATCGCGCCCGGCATCTATTTTCCTGCCTGGACCTACAACGGTCGCGTCCCTGGCCCGACGCTGCGCGCCACCGAGGGCGAGCGGCTACGCATCGTGTTCCGGAATCACGGCTCGATGCCGCATACCATGCATTTCCACGGCATTCACGGCGCCAGCATGGATGGCATCCTCGGTGCCGGCGAAGTGGAGCCGGGCGGCGAGTTCATCTACGAATTCAACGCCTTCCCGTTCGGCTGCCACCTCTATCATTGCCATTCCGTGCCGCTGAAGCGGCATATCCACAAGGGGCTTTACGGCACCTTCATCATCGACCCCGACCCGGCCCGTCATCCCGACGCGGTGGAGGTCGCTCGATCCCGCCTGCTTGGATCGCCGGAGAACATGCGCTGGCAGGAGATGGTCATGGTGATGAACGGCTTCGACACTAATTTCGACGAGGAAAACGAGGTCTACGCCGTCAACACCATCGCCCACGCCTACGCCAAGAAACCGATCGTGATCGACCGGGACCGTCCCGTCCGCATCTACCTGGTCAACGTAACCGAGTTCGATCCGATCAACTCCTTCCACCTGCACGCCAATTTCTTCGACTACTACGACCACGGCACGACGCTGACACCGACCCTGCGCACCGTCGACACCATCATGCAGTGCCAGGCGCAGCGCGGAATCATCGAGATCTCGTTCGCCGGCTTCGAGCCCGGCCGCTACATGTTCCACGCCCATCAATCCGAGTTCGTGGAGTTGGGCTGGATGAGCTTCTTCGAGGTGCGGGCATGACCGGCGATAGCGCCGCGACCCGCGCGCTCTGGGTCGCCCTGCCGACCGCGCTCATCGCGCTCGTCGCCTGGGCCTTCGTAACCCTGGACCCGCTGGCCAATCTGGGTGGCGGGGTGCCGCCGGTGGAGGAGCTGACGGTCGAGCGCACGGTGCTCGATGACAACGGCATCAAGCTGCTGATACGGGCCGGCGGCACCGAGCCGATGGTGTTGGCGCAAGTGCAGGTCGACGGCGCCTATTGGCGGTTCCACCAAGAGCCGGAGGGTTCACTCGCCCGCCTGAACCAGGCCTGGATCGATATCCCCTACCCCTGGGTGCTTGGCGAAACCCATCACATCACGCTGATCACCGGGACCGGTGTGACCTTCGAGCACACCATCGATGTCGCCGTCGCCACGCCGCGGCCCGATCGCGATATGCTCGTGACCTACGCCCTGGTTGGCGTGTTCGTCGGTGTGGTTCCGGTCGTCCTGGGCATGTTGTTCTTCCCCGCCCTGCGCTCCGCCAGCGTCAACACCATGACCTTCACCCTCGCGCTGACTGTGGGATTACTGGCGTTCCTGCTCGTCGACACCATGGCCGAGGCCCTGGAGCTGGCCGAGGCGGCCGCGGCGCCGTTTTCCATTGTCGAGTTGGTCTGGCTGGTCGCCGCCGCCACCGCCGCTGCTCTGTTCGCGATCGGCCAGCGTACCGGCGCGCCCTACGCGCCAATCACCCTGGCGGTCTCGATCGCCGTCGGCATCGGGTTGCACAATTTCGGCGAAGGGCTGGCGATCGGCAGCGCCTTCGCCACCGGTGCCGCCGCCCTGGGCTCCTATCTCGTGATCGGGTTCACCTTGCACAACATCACCGAAGGCGTCGGCATTGTCGCGCCGTTGACCAAACAGCGGCCATCCATCGTTCTGCTTGGCGGCTTGGCGTTGCTGGCCGGCCTGCCGGCGGTGTTCGGCATCTGGCTCGGTGCCTTCGCCTTCAGCCCGCATTGGGCCGCACTCGCGTTGGCGGTCGGCGCCGGTGCCATCCTGCAAGTGATCGTCCAAGTCAGCTGGCTGATCCAGCGTCAGGCGCAGATGGCGGGCGCGTCTTCGGCCGTCGCCTCGCTGTCCGGCGGCGCGCTCGGCCTTGTTCTGATGTACGGCACCTCGCTGCTGGTGCAGGCCTAGCGATTTCCTGGTCCTCATTCCCGCTCCTGGGCTAGGCTTACGCCCGGTTTGAACAGGAGGACACAGGTGTCGGGCAAAACCGTTCATATCGGCTGCGGGGCCGGGTTCGCGGGTGACCGGTGGGACGCCGCCGTGCCGATCGTCGCCACCCTCGCCCGCCGCGATGGTCCGCGGTACTTGATCTACGAAACCCTGGCCGAGCGTACCCTGGCGTTGGCGCAGCAGGCACGGATCGAGGACCCGAGCGCCGGGTATTCGCCCTATCTCGACCGCATTCTGCGCCCGGTGCTGAAAGACGCGAAGGCGGCCGGCGTGCGCGTCGTCTCCAACTTCGGCGCCGCCAACCCGATGGGTGGGGCCGCCCACATCCTGGCGATGGCGCGTGAGCTCGGTATCGAAGGGCTCAAGGTCGCGGTGGTCGAGGGTGACGATCTCTCCGTTGTGTTCGACGAGAACGGCATTCGCGCACACACACCCGTCGAGGGCCTGGCCATGCCGGAGGGCCGGATGGTGGCGGCCAATGTTTATCTTGGTGCGCAGCCGATCGCCGATGCCTTGGCCCTTGGCGCCGATGTGGTTGTGGTCGGCCGCTGTGCCGACCCGGCCCTGGCCCTCGGCCCGTTGATCCATGAATTCGGCTGGCCGCTCGACGACCTGGACCGTATCGCCGCCGGCACCATGGTCGGCCACCTGCTGGAATGCGGCGCACAGGTCACCGGCGGTTATTTCGCCGACCCCGGCTACAAGGACGTCCCGGATTTCGGCCATGTCGGCTTCCCGATCGCCGAGGTGACCATCGATGGGACGGCGGTCATCGGCAAGGCCGACGCCACCGGCGGGTTGGTCAGCGCGCGCACGGTAAAGGAACAACTGTTGTACGAAGTGCACGATCCCTCGGCCTACCTGACCCCGGACGTGACGTTGGACGTCACCGGCGTTCGCGTCGACGAGATCGGCCCGGACCGGGTCAAGGTCAGCGGCGCGCGCGGCAAACCCAAACCCCCGACCCTGAAGGCTACCGTCAGCTTCGAGGGCGGCTGGCTCGGCGAGGGCGAGATCACCTATGCTGGGCCGAACGCGCGGCGGCGGGCCGAGCTGGCGATCGAGGTGCTAAAGACCCGGGTGCGCGATCTCGGCACCAACTGGCCACTGCGGTTCGATCTGATCGGCACGGTGGCGACCTTCGACGGCGATGGCGGCGACTTGCGTGTGGGTCAAGACTGGCCCGAGGACGGCGAATTCCGGGTGCGCATGGCAACCCGGGGCGGCGACAAGCAGATGGCCCAGTGGATCGCCGACGAAGTGCTGTCGCTTTACTGTTCCGGTCCGGCCGGCGGTGCCGGAGTCCGCCATCGCATCGCCCCGCAGGTCACCACCGCCTCGATCCTGGTCGAGCGCGGCCGGGTGAAACCGAGCGCCCGGCTGGTCGAGGAGACGATCTGATGGACGACACCATCATCCGCGTGCCGTTGCACGAGGTCGCCCACGGCCGCACCGGCGACAAGGGCAACCGGGTGAACATCAGCGTGATCCCCTACCACGAGGATGCGTGGCCTTATCTGCTGGACCAGCTCACCCCCGAGGTCGTACGCAGCCGTTTCGCCGCCAAGAATGCCACCAAGGTGACTCGCTACGAGCTGCCCAATCTACCAGCGCTGAATTTCGTGATCGACGATGTGCTGGAAGGCGGGGTCAACGGCGCCCTCAACCTTGACGGCCACGGCAAGTCCTTCGCCTTCCATCTGCTCGGCCTGACGGTCGACGTGCCCGCCCGCCTCGCCCTGCATCCCGAGAAGGCGGTCGAAAGCTCCTAAACCTTCATCGGTGCCGGTCCAACCGAATGCTCTGGCCGTGTAAACCATGCCAGCGCGGCCATGCCGAGCGCAATCGACACGATCGACCCGCCAAGCACGCCGAGCCGCACCGCCGCTTGCTGTTCGATGCCGCTGAACGCCAGGGTGCCGATGAACAAGCTCATGGTGAACCCAATCCCCGCGAGCTGCGCCACCCCGTAGATCTGCGGCCAGCTCACCCGCTCGGGCAACGCCGTCCAGCCCAAGCGCACCGCGACCCAGACGAAGGCCAGCACACCGACCGGCTTGCCGACCACCAGCCCGGCGGCGATCCCCAACGGCAGCGACGCGGCGAGGTCGGTCACGCTGATCCCCGACAGCGACACCCCGGCGTTGGCGAAGGCGAACACCGGCAGGATGAAAAACGCGACCCACGGGTGCAGAGCATGCTCGAGCCGGAGCAGTGGTGACGGTTTATCGCCCGACTCGAGCGGAATCATGAAGGCGATCGCGACTCCCGCGAGGGTCGCGTGCACCCCGGACTCCAAAACCGCGACCCAGATGACCAAACCGATCAAGAGATACGGCGCGATCCGCAACACACCCACGCGGTTCATGATGGTCAGCAAAACCAGGCCGACCGCCGCCACACCCAAGCCGCTCACCGACAGATCGGCGGTGTAGAACAGCGCGATCACAATGATGGCCCCGAGATCATCAAGTATCGCGAGCGCCAGGAGGAAGATCTTCAGCGCCACCGGTATGCGGCTGCCGAGCAACGCCAAGGCCGCCAAGGCAAAGGCGATATCAGTCGCGGCCGGAATCGCCCAGCCCGCGAGATTCTCGGGCTCGTCCAGATTGATCACCGCGTAAATCGCCGCCGGCACGACCATACCGCCCACCGCCGCAATGGCGGGCAATGACGCCGCGCGCAAGGTGGACAAGGCGCCCCGGCGCACCTCGCGTTTGATCTCCAACCCGACCAGAAAGAAGAACACGGCCATCAAGCCGTCGTTGATCCACAGCAGCAGCGGCTTGGCCAACCCGACATCGCCCACGGTGACCGAGACCGGCGTACTGAGCAGCCGGTCATAGAGGGCGGCAAGAAGCGAATTCTCGGCCACCAGCGCCACCACCGCGGCCAGAACGAGCAGAACGCCGGGCACCGCCTCGTGCTTCAACAGCATCATCAGACGGTTAATTCCGCTCATCGACGTCATAACTCCGCCCCCGGCATGACTTGCGTTGACGCGGAGATGTGGGTGTCGGCAAAATCAAGTCAAGGCACATTCCTATAAAATCGCGTAAAAACAAATAAACTAAACGGGCGTGACTACCGAGCTGGCGCTTTCGACCAGCCGGCGGCGCACTTCGGCCTCTTCCGGCGATAGCTGCACCACGTCGTCCTTGCTCATATCGGCGGCGCAGGACGTCATCTCCTGGGTCCATGTCGGCAGGCCGCCTTCGATCGCCGCCTTCTCACGTCGGATCGCGGCCACGTCCGCCGCGGTATCCTCGAAGCGGGCCGCGATATCGCTTTGCCGTAGGTCGAGATAATCCCGATGATCCCTCAACATCTGGGCCAGCATCGGCAGGATTGCCTCGACGTAGTTGCCGTCGGCATCGTTGCGCGATATCGAGCGGAAGCCGAGCACCGCCCAACCCATGGGCGACCCCAAGCGATAGCTGCCCAACTGACAGACTTCGAAGACATACTGCGCCGGATAGTGTCGGCACAGATCGTCCAAGGCACGCAGCGTCTTCGTCGGATTCGAATAGGTTTCGCGCATCGCCCGGAACAGGGCGTTCACTTTGTCCTGATGGCGCAGGAAGAAATCATGATCGGTGCTAAGCCGCGCCACCGCCTTCTCGGCCGCGCGTTCGGTCTTTTTGATCTCCTCGAGCTTCTTGTAACCAAGGCTGATCAACTTGACGTAAAGCCGATACCGGACAAGCCGATCGGCGGCTTTTTTGGCATTGTCGTATTTGGTCTTCAAGGTGTCGGGGAGATTGCTCGACATCGGCGGAATCCAAGGAAAGAGAGAAATTAAGATAACCGGTATTTGTTAAAATACCCTAAATATACCTCGGAACGGGCTAGAAAAGCTGACCGCCGCCGTGTCACTGTGTGGCCCCTGCGACAGCCTCGATTTCCCAAATGTACCGTTTCGAAGACGACCGATTGCTGACCGGCGGTGGCCGCTATGTCGATGACGTGCGTCCAGCCAACGCGCTGGTGATGCGCGTCCTCCGGTCGCCCATTGCCCACGGCACCGTTACCGCGTTGGACACAACCGAAGCCCGCTCGATGCCCGGTGTGCGCCTAGTGCTGACAGCCGACGATCTGCGCGACGATGGCATCGGCCCGATGACACCCCGCAGCCGCGTGGCCAATCGCGACGGTACGCCGGCGATCGAGCCACCTCGACCGGTGCTCGCTGAAGCCCACGTCAAATTCGTCGGCCAACCGGTCGCCGCCATCGTCGCCGATACCGAAGCGCTCGCCGACGACGCGCTGGAAGCCATCATCCTGGACATCGAGGAAAAACCCGCCGTCACCGACGTGGTCGCCGCCGCCGAACCCGGCGCGCCGCGGCTGTGGGATGAAGCGCCCGGCAACCGCGGCCTCGACTGGCTGAAAGGCAACCCCGAGGAGACCGATGCCGCCTTCGCCACGGCGGCGCATGTGGTCGAGCTAACCGTCAAGCATCCGCGCCTGGCCATCGCCCCGGTCGAAACCCGCGCCGTGATCGGTATCTACGACCAGGAGACCGGGCGCTACACGCTCACCACGCCGAGCCAGGGCGTGATGTCGCTGAAGGCCGCGATGGCCGACTATCTCGGAGTCGAGCCCGATCGGATTCGTGTCATCACCGAAGACGTGGGTGGCAGCTTCGCCGTCAAGATCTGGCCCTATCCGGAGCAGATTCTCGCCCTCGTGGCGGCCCGGCGCACGGGACGGCCGGTCGCCTGGTCGGCGAGCCGGACCGAGAGCTTCGTGGCCGACGCCATGGGACGCGGACGGGTCGACCGCGCCGCTTTGGCGTTGGACACCGACGGCCGGTTCCTCGGCTTCAAGATCGACGCCCTGGCCGATATCGGCGCATTCTGGAACGCGGTCAGCCAGACCATCGTGACCACCGGCGCCGTCCGCGTGTTTGGCCATGTCTACAAAATCCCCGCGATGACCTATCGGGTGCGGGGAATTTTCACTAACGCCACGCCGACCGACGCCTATCGTGGCGCCGGCAAGCCCGAGAGCGTCGGCACTTTGGAACGGCTGATCGACGTCGCGGCTGAGCGACTCGGCATCGACCGTATCGAGCTGCGCCGCCGTAACCTCGTCACACCATCCGATCTGCCCTACGACACGCCGATGGGCGAAACCTACGACGGTGGTGACTTCCCCGATGTCCTGGCACGCATTCTCGACGCCTCGGACTGGGCGCGGCTCCCAGGCCGCCAGCGGGCAAGCGAGGCGCGAGGGCTGAAGCGCGGGTTCGGCCTTGGCCTGCATCTGCACGCCACCGGCGGCTCGGTCGCTGAACGCTCCGAGGTGCGGGCCATGCCCGACGGCACGGTGCTGGTGCGCACCGGCACTCAGGATTCCGGCCAGGGCCACCGCACCGCGTTGGCCATGGTCGCCGCTGAAGCCCTGGAAATCCCGGTCGAACGCGTCCGTGTCGAACAAGGGGACAGCGACAAGCTGGAGGTCGGCGGTGGCACCGGCGGCTCCAACCTGATGCCAATCGCCGCCAACACGGTGCATCGCACCGCTCTCCAGATGGTCGACCAAGCCAAGGCGGTGGCTGGCCACGTCTTGGAGGCGGCGACCCAAGACGTGGAATACGGCCGGGGTGAGTTCCGCATCGTTGGTACCGATCGGGTGATCGCCCTCGGTGACGTGGCGGCGGAATGGGAGCGTCTACCACCGGAGCAGCGCGATGGTGAATTGGGCGCCGGCTGCGTCGCCCAACTCGATTTCGCGGGGCTGCACACGACCTTCCCGAACGGCGCCTACGCCGTGGAGGTCGAGGTTGATCCGGAGACGGGTGCCGTGCGCATCGACCGGTTCACCGGCGTCGACGACCTCGGCCGGGTGATCAACGAGCCGACCGCGCGCGGCCAGCTTCATGGCGGCATCGGCCAGGCGGTCGGCGAAGTGCTGATGGAGGTCATGCGCTACGACCCGGACAGCGGGCAGCCGGTTTCCGGCTCGCTGATGGACTATGCCCTGCCCCGGGCCGACGACATGCCGAGCTTCGATCTCGCCTGGGCGCCCACCGCCAGCCCGAACAGCCTGATCGGCGCCAAAGGTGTGGGCGAAGTCTCGTCGATCGGCGCGCCGGGCGCGATCCAGAACGCCGTATTGGATGCGCTTCGCCCCCTCGGCGTCGAGCATCTGGACATCCCGCTAACACCGGAGACAGTCTGGCGAGCGGTTCAAGACACGCATTAGAACCGAGCCGGTAAAAACACTCGTGCGCATCGGCGGCTTGCCCGACCCGGCCCGTTGGGTGAGCATCACGCTGAACTGGAGAAACACGAGATGACCGCCACCACCCGCATGACCGGCGGCGACGCCATGGTTCGCTCACTCATCGCTCACGGCATCGACACCGTGTTTGGCTTGCCGGGTGTGCAGTTGGACCACCTGTTCAACGCCTTGCATGACCATTCCAACGCCATACGGGTGCTGAACGCCCGGCACGAGCAGGGCACCGCCTACATGGCGTTCGGCTGGGCGCAGTCGACCGGAAAGGTTGGCGCCTACGCCGTGGTGCCCGGCCCCGGAATCCTCAACACCACCGGGGCACTGTCGACCGCCTATGGCTGCGGCGCCAAGGTGCTGGCGCTCACCGGCCAGATCCCATCCGACGCCATCGGCCGGGGCTACGGCATGCTGCACGAGATCCCCGATCAGCTCGGCATCCTCGAACGGCTGACCAAGTTCGCCGCCCACATCGACCATCCGAGCCATGTACCGGGCATCATGGCGGACGCCTTCCGCCAATTGCACACCGGACGGCCACGCCCCGCCGCCATCGAGGTACCAATGGACGTGCTGGCCGAGCGCGCCATGGTCGGTGACCCCCAGGTGCCCGAGGTCTACAGTCCGGTGGAGCCCGATCCCGAGCAGATCGACGCGGCGGCCAAGATCCTGGGCAACGCCGAGAATCCGATGATCTTCGTGGGCGGTGGCGCGTACGACGCGGCGGAGTCGATCCG
This sequence comes from Alphaproteobacteria bacterium, assembly GCA_013203465.1. Classification (GTDB taxonomy): domain Bacteria; phylum Pseudomonadota; class Alphaproteobacteria; order Thalassobaculales; family Thalassobaculaceae; genus JABMNR01. The sequence goes on along the minus strand of JABMNR010000032.1, from coordinate 11,582 downwards.
CGAGCTTGCCCAGATGCTGCAAGCGCCGGTGGTGTCGTATCAAAACGGACGTGGTGTCGTCGACGAACGCACGCCTCTGGGCTTCACCATCATGCCCGGCAGTGAGCAGTGGATACGCTGCGACGCGGCCCTGGCCATCGGCTGCCGCATGCAGCCCGAACGCCAGATGTGGGGGATCGACGACGGGGTGCGGCTGGTTCATGTCGACATCGACCCCACCGAAATACCGCGCATCTCCAAGCCCGAAGTCGGCATCGTCGCCGACGCCGCGCGCTCCGCCGAAGCGCTGATCACCGCCCTGGGCCGGCACAACCGGACCCGCGCCGACCGATCGGACGAGTACACCGCCCTCAAGGCCAAGCATTGGGCGCACCTTGAGGAGGCGATGTCGCCACAAATGGGGTTCCTGAAAGCCCTGCGCGACGCCTTGCCCGAGGACGGTCTGTTCGTCGATGAGTTCACCCAGGTCGGCTACATCGCGCGGGTCGGATTTCCGATCTACGCACCCCGCACCATGATCACTCCGGGCTACCAGGGCACCCTGGGTTATGGCTACGCGACCGCGCTCGGCGTGCAGGCCGCGCATCCGGACAAGGCGGTGCTGTCGGTCTCTGGTGACGGCGGCTTCATGTTCACCGCCAACGAGATCGCCACCGCGGTGCATCATGGCCTACCGGTGGTGGCGGTGGTGTTCGCCGACGGCGCCTACGGCAACGTGCTGCGGATGCAGAAGGAACTGCACGACGGCCGGGTGCTGGCCTCGACCTTCACCAACCCGGATTTCGTCAAATTCGCCGAGAGTTTTGGAGCCGACGGCCGCCGCGCCGAGACACCCGACCAACTGCGCACCGCCGTCCGAGAGTCGTTCGCCGCCCGCCGCCCAACCGTGATCGAGGTTCCCGTCGGCGAATTCCCCGACCCCTGGGCGGTGATCCGCCCGACCCGCATGCGGCCCATTAAGAAGTGGAGTGATCGATGAGCACGGAAACCGCCCTTATCGTCGGCGCCGGCGCCGGCCTCAGCGCCTCGTTGGCGCGCCTGTTCACCAAGGAGGGCATGCAGGTGGCGCTGGCCGCGCGCAACAAGGACAAGCTGGCCGACCTTGTGTCCGAGACCGGGGCCAAATCCTATAGCTGCGACGCCTCGGATCCGGCCTCGGTGACCGAGTTGTTCCAAGCCGTGGACGCCGATCTAGGGGAGCCGACCGTCGTGGTCTTCAACCCCTCGGCCCGGGTTCGCGGTCCTATCGAGGAGCTGGACCGCGAGAAGGTGCGCGATGCCGTGCTGATCACCGGTTACGGCGGCTTCTTGGTCGCCCAGGAAGCGGTGAAGCGTATGCTGCCGAAGAAGAGCGGAACCCTGTTGTTCACCGGCGCGTCGGCTGGGGTGAAGGGCTACCCGAACTCATCGAGCTTCGCCATGGGCAAGTTCGCGCTGCGCGGCCTATGCCAGTCGCTGGCCCGCGAGCTTCAGCCCAAGGGCATCCATGTCGCCCATTTCGTGATCGACGGCGGCATCGCGGTGCCCGGCGATACACGGGGGCCACGCGGTCAGGACGGTTTCCTCGATCCCGACGCCATCGCCGAAACCTACCTCCACATCTTGCGCCAGCACCGCAGCGCCTGGACCTGGGAGATCGAGCTACGTCCCTGGCTGGAGACGTTCTGAACGCGGCGAGTCAGCTTGCAACTGGCTCGAACGCCAGAGTCGGGTTCACGTCACCGAGGGAGTCGGCTTCGGCGAGGGCCAGCACCTCCCCATGGGTGATTGGCGCGGGCGGATCGATATCGACCCGTCGAATCATCCAGTTCTCGGACGGAAAAGCGTCGAGCACATCAGCGACCCGGTCGCCGAAATCCGCCAGCAGATGAGCATGCAACTCGACCACGAACACACCGGCACCCCGGGCGATGAGTGCGGCGGCACCTCTAAGAACACGGGCTTCAGCCCCTTCAACGTCGATCTTGATCACCGCCGGCTTCGGCCCAGCCGCCGTCAACAACCCATCCAGGGTCATACGCGGCACCAGATCTTGGTTCACGCTCGTCCACATAGCGGGGTTGTCCCGGGCCAGATCACCGTGAACCTGCATGCCAGGACCGGCATCGAGGCGGAACACCTGGGTAAGGCCAGATGTATCGGCGACAGCGGCGTTCACCACATGAACGGACCAAAGGTCATTCAAGGCGGCGTTGACCCGGATCACCGGCACGAGGCTTGGTTGCAATTCAACCGCCAGAACCACCGCGCCCAGACAACCGGCGAAACAACTGAAGTAGCCGGCATGGGCGCCGATATCGACGAACAGGTCATCGGGCTGAAGCCGGGTTTCCAGGTAGGCGACGACCCCTGGTTCGTGACCTCCTGGTGCCTGCACGTTCTCCTTGATGAACCGCTGGGCATGCGCCGGTCCGACCGCCAGACGCAGCCGTTGGGATCCTACATGAAACACGTCGGTCCGAGGCGGTTTGGCCAGAGTAGCCGTCCGCTCCACGCGCCCGCGGTCCAATCTGGCGACATGGTCGCGCCAAGCCTCCGTCCCCAACCGATCGCCCGCCACGATCCGTTGCCAACGAGTCAACTGGCGGATCATGAGTGGCGGTAAAGCGGCAAACAACAACCGGGCATCAATCGCCAAGCGCTCGGGGCGATCGGGAGCGTCAAGCACCTGCCGTCGGACCGCCCGTGAGATCGCGTGGCTCATGAATATCCCTCGTCGGGGGGCATTGCCGGTAAAAACAGTACGGTTGTCGCGAATACAACACCGAACTGCTCCCGGACACTGGACAGCGCATGTCGGCGTATAACCCGCGGGTAGCTTAGAATGCCTTGAGGGACGGGCAAACGGTTGCCGAGCTGGCGGTGGATCGTCTCCCCGCGATCGATCCGCCATCGGCGATCGCCGTGACACCAGACCGAAAATGAAACGGCCCGGCCGGTGACGGCCGGGCCGTTGTCACAAATGGGCGCGATCAGTTCACGTAGTCGTACTTTCCATCTTTCCAGATGTACCACACGTAGCCTGGCAGGGTGACGTCGCCCTTCTTGTCGAAGGACAACTCCCCCAGCACCGTGTCGAACTTCTTCGAGTGCAACACCTTCAACAGGTCCGGAAGCTTGGTCGACTTGGCGGCATTGGCCGCCTCGGCGAACACCTGAATCGCCGCGTAGGTGTACAGAACGTAACCCTCGGGCTCGATGCCGTTGTCGCGGAACGTCTTAACCAGCGGCGCGGCGGTCGGGTTCTTGCGCGGGTCGGGGCTGAAGGTCATCAGCGTCCCGGCACCGGCCCTGGAGGGTACGATATCGAATAGCCGTGAACAATATGGCAAGCAGCTGAATTGATTGTCGGAGGTCGCCGCCTGTCGAACCGATCAACTTCATCGGTACTGCGAGAAAGCGTTGACCATTAGCGGTTTGTATCATCGCAAGTGTTTTGCCAGTTACGTCTGGGGCAGCAGGACTTTCTGTCGCCGCGTGCTGTATGCGACCAAGTGCTGGATCAGATCGACATGGGAGATGCGATCGTTGCGGATCGCGATGCCCGTCGCACCATGGGTCCCTAGATTGCTGGTTAGGTTGAATTCCAAAAGGCTCAGCCGGCGGTCGGTAAGGGTTTGGCGGAAATCCACCCGCATGTAGTCGAACGGTTTGCAATAAGCCGCGAATTCAAGCGCCAGATTCATCACGGTTTTGGACAACTCGGAGTCTTCCAGTGGCCCACCAGACCGTCCGCCCTCTAGCAGCCGTTTCTGACCCTCCGTCGCGATACCGTAAGGCAGTTCGGACTTGAAGACCGTGGGCGTCAGGGCGAAGTTCGGCCGGCCGCCAAGAACGGTCACCGTGATGTCCCGTCCAGCCAGAAGGGGCTCCACCAAGACCTCCTCGCCGTCTTCGATCAATTTCCCGACCACGGGCTTGAGCCGGGACCAATCGGGCTGTGCGGCCTCGGCCGTGATCCCCTCCGAGTTCGCGCCGAAACGGGGTTTCGCGAAATAGGGCCCCTCGAAGGGAGGCGGGACGGCCAGGTCGTCGAGATCGACATAGGTCACCCCCGGCGCGACCGGAAGCCCGGCGTAGGCCGCGACCGACTTGGTCAGGAATTTATCCTCGGCCATCGCCCGAAGGTTCGGGGGGGCGCCAAGATGCGGCAGACGGCGTTGTGCGCAGAGAGATGCCACCACGGTTTCCGGATTCCGGATGTCCTCACGATTGAACAAGCAAAAAACGTAGTTTGCCGAGCCCGTGTAACGCTTGAACTCTTCCAGGGTTTCGACCGTCGAAAGGGTCAGTCCCAGGGATTGGAGAGCGTTAAAAACTTCCCACTTTGTCAGACGCTCACGTCCTATGACCGGGTCGACTTCCGGGGGTGGTGGCGCCCCTGGCTTCGGTGGATACTTGGCCAAGAACAACACATCCAGCCGTTGGATCTCCTCATCCGTCAACGTCAGAAGCTGATCTGTTGGCGGCGGGTTCATCGAGGTCCGGTCGTCCTTTTCCGATGAAGGGGCGGCGATGTTCTAAATCGGAGCGCTCGCGTCTATGCAGAATGTTCGATTACCGATCATCGCGGCCGTCACGGTAATCACCGTAGGACTTATCCTTACCTCTATCCTTGGCTTAGACAAGGCTCGACTGGCACTCGAGGACCTCCAGAAAGCCAGGGCCAACGCGGTGGTCACGGTAGCGCGCGACATTCTCGCCGCCGCCACGTCCCTGGGCTTGCCTCTCTCTGATTTGGGAAATGGTCAGGAGATCGTGAAACGGGTCGCCAGCCGAGATGAACAGCTAATCGGTATGGCGGTTTTCGACGCCGCGTGGCAACCGCTCTATCAGGCCGGCGCCCCGGCCAGCCGCCCGGACCCGAAGGATATCGAGACCCGTGGGCGGCTTCATCCGGCGGATCCATTCGTTTTGGTCCGTGACGAGCGGTTTCACATTTATGCGCCGATCGCCGCGCCGACCGGAGGGATCGCGGGATGGGTCGAGGCACGCTACGAGACAACCGAGAACGAGAAGCGTCTAGGCGAAATCCGCTTGGTCTTGTCGATCCTGACCGTGCTCCTGGTCGGCGTCGCGACAGCCGTTAGTTATGCAACCGCGGTCCGGGGCTCGACCCGTTCGCAGGACGCTACGTCGCTAAACGAGAAGGCGCCGCCCGGGACATCGCGGCTCGGAACGGTGCTGACAATCGCCACTCCGGTAGCCATGGCGATCCTGCTGGCGGCGATTTTCATCCTATTTGACCGAAATCTTCTCGCCGCCGCGGAGAACAAGGCAAGAGTGTTGGCCGCGCTGGTCGGCGGTGAACTCTCGCGCGCCTACGACCTCGGGGTTCCAGTCGCCGAATTGCAGGGCGTCGATCTGCTGCTTGATAGGACGATTCAGGAACACTCCGAAATCGCTGGCATCCGGCTTGCCGCTTCGGCGCGGGATTGGAAAATAGAAGCCGGAGCGCTCGGAGGCCGTGTGCTCGCCGAGGAGGCTATCAAGACGCCGGACGACGGCGCGTTGCGGCTTAGCCTGATTGCGGATCCCGGCTACGTTCTTAGCCACCTCCGTGCGATGTCGATCGATCTGATGGTGGTTCTGTTCGTGGCCGTTTTCGCCACGCGGGAAGTAATCCTTTTCGGCATGGGATCGGCGATGGCGCAAGCGCCGCCGGCGACCGACGGCCTGGTCGGTTCAACCGGTTTGGTCGACGACATCAGGTTTCCGATCTTCCTCGTCTTCCTCGGAACCGAGATCTCCCGTTCATTCTTCCCGCTGTTCGTCGCCGATCTATACGATCCCGGGCTCCCGTTCAGCCGGCAGATCGCGATCGCGTTGCCGATGTCGGCTTGGGTCCTGGCGATGGTGCTGGCGACCCCCTTCGCGGAATCCTTGATCCGTCGGTTCGGCATCCGGCGCACCCTTATTTTCGGAATGATACCCAGTGCCGTTGGGTTGTGCTTCACCGCGACGGCCCAGGGTCTCTGGGATCTGACTGTCTGGCGTTGCTTGACGGCCGGTGGGTTCGGCCTCGTCACCGTGGCCGCGATTTTGCACACGACCGTTCACAGCAAGCGAAGCGAACTGACCCGGAGCGTCGGGGTCTTCGTGGCGGCCTCGGTCGCGGCCTCGGTGTGCGCGGCCGCGATCGGCGGTATCCTGGCGGACAGCATTGGTCAACGACCGACGTTCATCGTCGGCGGCCTGATCCTGATCTTGGCGATCTTCGTGACCCGCGCCAACGTCCGCGACGGCACCGACGTAGGCGCCTCCGAGGCGAGCGGGTCCAGCAACTGGATCGGTGTGCTTCGCGACCCCGTGTTTATGTTGTTCATGATTCTGGCGGCGATCCCGTCCAGGGTGGTACTGACCGGCCTCTTCTACCTGTTGGTTCCGTTGACCCTCAATGAGTTGGGATACGAACCTTCGGATATCGGCCGGTTGATGATGGTGTTCTTCATCACGATGCTGGTTCTCATTCCGGTAACCGGCCGTCTCGCGGATCAGGCGAACGCCCATCGCGGGGTGATCTTGGCGGGCGCGTTCGTGGCGGCGGCCGGTGGCGGTTTGCTGGCATTCGGCCAATCGCTGGCGGGTGTGCCGCAGCACCTGGTCTTGGTCTTGTCGATCATCGCGATCGGTGCGGCGCAGTGCACCAGCCGGGCGCCTATGATCGCCTATCTCGGTGTCGGTTTCCCGGATAGTGCTGCTCGGCATGGACAGGCCAGTCTCCTGGTGGCGTTCCGGCTGCTGGAAAGAGTGGGGAGCGTGGCCGGTCCGCTCGTCGTCGCCGCCTTGAGCCAAGCCTTCGGGTATGAGGGTGCCGCGACCATGCTCGCGATCTGGCTCCTGATCAATGCGCTCGGTGTCGGGGCGCTTTTTCTTATGAACGGCGGGCGTCCGGCGCTTGGTTCTTCGTGAGACGCTGGTAGCGATCCCACTGGCGTTCCAGGCTCAAGGCTAGAATGTGCTGCACCAGATCCTGCGTCCCTAAACCCACGGAGGCGGCGGACGCGCCCAGTGCGTTACTTGGGGACAGCGAGCTACATTGGTTGAGTTCCAGCAAGTGATGCATCCCGCTCCGCGCGTCGATCCGGAAGTCGATCCGAAGGTAGTCGAACGGCATGACCTCCTCGATCAAGCTATCCACGGCGCGACGCAAGCCAACGGGCAGCTCGCCCACCGGGATCAGCTTGCGGCTCCGCCCCTCCTCCAGGGCGCGTTTTTGGCCATGGCTGACGACCCCGTGTGGAAGCGCCGAGTGGATTTCGACCGCGGGAAGGATGCATGGCGTCAGTCCGCCCAGGACCGGCACCGTGATGTCATGACCGTCGATCAACCGCTCGACCAGAACCTCTTCGCCGAGATCGAATAGATGGGCCGCGCGGTCTCGGGCCGACTCCCAGCGGATGCAGGCCGCGTCGGCGCCGATATGCTCGGATGCGGCGCCGAAGCGCGGCTTGACCATAAAAGGGCCCGGAAAGCCTGGCTCACGGTCGAGTTCCGAATGATCCCGATAGGCGCAGCCCTCGATGACGGACAGCCCCATGGCGGCGGCCGTTCGCTTGGTCAGCCATTTATCCTCCGCGAGCGCCCGCATGTTGGGTGGTGCGCCGAGATAGGGTAGCCCCGCGTGTTCGCAGAGGGCTGAGATCAGCACCTCGGAGTTTCGGTGCCGGCCCCGGTTGTGAAGGGTGAAGACGTAATTAAACGCTCCCGGGTCGCGCATCAGATCCGCCGCATCCCGTCCAGGAGTTACCGTGAGCCCTAGATCGAGCAACACACGGTAGATCGAATAATGATAGTGCGGCTGAAGGCCGAAACGGGAATCCATCTCCGGAGGTGGCGGAGTGTTCGGCGCTTCTGGAGCGTGCGGCGCCAGGTAGAGAATTCGGAGCGTGGTCTCCGCGCCGTCCGGAAGCTGTTTCGGCGAGAGGTTCGATCCCGTGCCGCCGACCTGTGTCATCGCATCTCCTTACCGATCACAGGCTACTCCCGCACATGCGCATAGTGCAGCATTTGCAGTGACGGGTACTTTCCAAGGCGGCGCGCGACCGGCATGTTCACGATCAGGGAGAACCGCGGCAGCGTTTCGATCGGCACTTCTCCCGGATCCGCGCCGTCGCGCAGAATGGCCACGGCCTTACGGCCGGCCAATCGGCCGACCGCGCGAAGCGGTGCAACCAGTCCGACCAGACAGCTTCGCTCCATATAGGTTTCGAGCCCGCAGAAGCTCGCGAGTCCGCGATCGGTGATGGCGTCCGTGATCAGGCCGGCATGACGCGCGAAAAAATTCGAGGGCGGGAGATAGACTTGGTCCGGACCCCAGGCGGCCACGCGATCCATCATCTCGGGGATACGGTTGACGGACGGTTTGCCCGCCTCGTCGAGCGGGGTCTCAAGCAAGAGTTCCACACCGGCCTGGTTTGCCAGCGCGCGCATGGCATCCACCATGGCAAGCTGTGCCGGGGAAGACCCGTCGAAAAGGATCGCCAGCCGATTGAGTCTGCCGAACCGCCGCATGGCATCGAACCGGACCGCGTGGGACACAACATGGCGGGCGCCGGTCAGGTTTCGCCCGGAAAGGAGCGGAGCGTCCGGATCCTGTCTTTCCGCGACCAGCCCGGCGCCCTCCGGATCCGAGACCAACGCGAACACGATCGGGATATCGTGAATTCCGTCCTCCGCGTCATGGCGCCCGGCCAACCCCTTGGTGACGACCGTTGTCATGGAGAAGATCAGATCCGGTCGCAGGGTTCGGGCTTGTGCGGCGATTTCAGGGAGGCGGTCGGACTTGCCGTCTATGTTGTGCTTTTCGACGGTGCACTCGATGCCATTCGCGCGGAGTTCTTCGAAGAACCCAAGTTCGGCGGGAGTGTCGGCACGGTGCGTGACCGACATTATAATGCAGGCATTCGCGGTTTGATCGAATACCAGCAGAACGAAAGCCAAGAGAAACAAGAAAAGTACACGCACGCGCTGTGACCCTCGTCCCCACATTATTTGCAATCGTACTACAAGGACCGATGTTGTCACATCACCGTCGGCATGTTCTCCGCATCGATCTTATATAGCCTTCCCCGTGCCTTGGTTCGTCGCTTATGCAACGACGCTGGCTGTGCGACATGCGGGCTGGCACATCGGGAGCCCGCTACCGCTCGAGGATCGGCACACCCGGTGAACGGGCAAATCAGCCGCCGGATCATTGTCCACCCTCAAGGGTGCACGTCTGTTCAGGCGGGCGGCGCCACCGACAGACGGCCGACGACGCCGTGCTTCTCGATCAGGTGGGCGACGAACCCCGAGGCTTTGACCTCCTCGACGAAGTCCTTGAGATAGGCCGCGCCCGCATCCTTGCCGCGCGTGATGCCGATTGCCTGTTGGACGGCGGAGAACTGGCCATCCAGAATCCTGGCGCCGGGCAGTTTCTCCACATCGGTGATCAATCGGGGACGCAACCCGGCGAGCGCATCGAGTTTCCCGGCGACGAACAGCTCGAACGACGCGTCGAGCCCCTCGGCGCGGACCAGTTCGGCCTGCTTGATGTTCCGCTCCAACCAGAGGTCATAGGCGCTGCGGGCGGACACCGCGATGCGCACACCGGGGCTGTCGACCTGCTCGACCGTCTGCAATGGCGAGCCGGCCGGCACCATGAAGGTCGCCTGGATCTCACAATAGGCGGCGGTGAAGTCGATCTTCTCCGCTCGCTGCGGTTCGGCGCCGATGTTTCCGATATCCCACTGGCCGGTACCGGCCGCGTCCGCCACCTCACCGGGAGTCTTGTACTGTAGGAGTGTCACCTCGACACCCAGACGCCTGGCGACTTCGCGCGCCATGTCCGGCGACACACCGTCTGGATCGCCGTCCTCGGTACGGCCGGTGACCAGCAGGAAGTTGGACATGTTGATGGCGGCGCGCAGCACGCCCGTCGGCGCGAGATCGTTCACGATATCTGGAGACATACGAGACTGATCCGAATGGGTTGTTGCGGAGAACGGGTCGATTAAAGAGTGATTTGACGCGGAAAACGATACCGCTTCAAGGACGATGTGGTCATGCTGAGCTAGTGGTGCGATCGAAACGGATAGGTTCCATTCGTTTCGTGAATCGCCCCACCAGATCAGACCACTAGCCATCGCGTAAATCCCAATGCAAGACGACTAAGGGAACACACCGTGGAAATTCGGTTTCCGATGTGGATGCGGGTCGTCGACCGACCCGGGGCCCGGGTGTTTGGAAGTCTCAGCGCGGTGGAGGCGTTCTCGCGTGCGCTCATCGCCGGCATCTTGCCGTTGGAAGCGGAACGGCTCATTCATGACGCGCAAGCCATCAGCGTTCTCTACACCATTATCGGAGCGGTCGCGTTCGGATCCAGTTTTTTGGTGCCTTTGGTACTGCGGCGGCTGAGACGAAAATGGGTCTTCACGTTCGGGGTTGGGTGCATGGTGGTCGCGCCGCTGCTCCTGATCCTGGCGACCGAGGCATCCTTTACCGTCGCCCTTCAGTTTCGGGCGATCGCCGTCGTTGCGGTCAACATCTCGCTTAATCTCTACATTCTCGATTACATTCGTAAGCGGGAGTTCGTCACCGCGGAGCCCCTGCGCCTGATGTTCCTGGGGGTCGCTTGGTTCATCGGACCGGCCATGGGGATCTATCTTTACAAAACCGAGGGGCTTCCCGCCGTCTGCCTGTTAAGTGCCGGGTTCGCGGTGGTCGCCTTGATTTTTTTCTGGGTGCTGCGCATTCAAGAGAATTCCGCGGTGGCACCCGCCACCCGTCGTCCGCCGATGCCGTGGCAATACATCGGGCGGTATCTGCAGCAGCCGCGATTGCGCTTGGCTTGGATCATTCCCTTCGGCCGCAGCGCGTTCTGGACCACGTTCTTCGTCTATCCGCCGCTATACATCATCCGGGCCGGCGGCGATGAGATTCTTGTCGCGCTAATGCTTTCGGGCGGTCAGGGTCTGCTGTTTGTCGCCCCGATGTTCGGTAGGCTAGGCCATCGTTACGGTATCAGGCGGATCATTATCTGGGCGGCGGCGTGTACGGGAATACTATCGATCGTGGCCGGAATCGCCGGCGCAAGCCCGATCATCACCGCCCTCCTGTTCTTTCTGGCGGCGGTCGGCGCGGTCGCTCTCGACGCGTTGGGAAACATCCCATTTCTGCGCGCGGTTCACTATTATGAGCGCTCCGAGATGACGTCGGTGTTCCGAACCTATATCGAGGCGTCGCAGCTCGTTCCGGCGCTGCTCTATACCGCCGTTCTCTCGATAGCGCCGCTTCAGACGGTGTTCGTGGTTCTGGGGTTGATTTTGCTCATGACGGCATGGTTCGCGCGGTATTTGCCGAGGCGTCTCTGAGCGGCTCACGATCTTGAGAGATTAACTCTGATACCGCCGTGCGTGGCGTTTGCCGCGCTTTTGCCCTATGCCCGATGCCAAGGTTATTGAGCGGCAAAAACTACCTTGCTATTCAATAGGTTAGAGAACATTAACGGTTCGAAAAGAGATGTGGTGCGGTCGAGAAGACTCGAACTTCCACCCGTGTTACCGGACAGCGACCTCAACGCTGCGCGTCTACCAATTCCG
>JABMNR010000031.1 GCA_013203465.1 Alphaproteobacteria bacterium | reverse complement strand
TGACCCCCGAGGAGTTGGCGCGGGTCATCCAGCCGGAGGATGTGGCTGAGCTGGTGGTGTTCCTGGCGCGATTGAACCCGCGCACCTGCATCAACGAAGTGTTGATGAGCCCGACCTACGACCGGTTCCAAGCGTGAGGGGTTCGAGGGCATTGCCGTGTGTCGATATCTTAAGCCATGTCCTCAAGGTGGACGAGGCCATCCATAATGTGGGCGTTATCGGCTTGATCGCGATATTCTCGAAGCTCGGCCCAGCGTCGCGCATAACCGGCACTGAGAAACTCGCATACCGACAGCGCCGCCTGCGCTTCCTCATCGCGGCCCAAATAGCCAAGACTGATCGCCAACACCACGTGGGCGCGTGGGTGGTCGGCGCGTCGGTTAATAGCCGCGCTCGCCGTTTCCACCGCGCTCTGGTATTGCCGCGCGTTCAAATACACCCGGGCGAGAACCGACATCATCAAGTGCATGCGCGGGTCCCTGGGGTTGAGTTGAATGGCTTTCTGGATACTTTCAATCCCGGCATCCGGGTCGCCGACGAGGTCGAGAATATTGCCGAGCAGGAAGTGAGCGAAGGCGTTTGATGGATTGATCCTGACGGCCTTCCTAGCCTCCGTGAGGGCCAGGTCGTGCGCCCGATCCCAGCGGCAGGCGAAACACAGCATGACGTGGGCCATGGAATCCGAATCATCCAAGGCGATGGCTTGCCGGGCATCGTGATACAACGCCTGGATCGACGCCTCCCGATCGTCGGTGAATTCCGATAAAATATCCAACTGGTGACTGTACGCTCGGCCGATATATGGTTGGGTGTATGCCGGATCGACCTGAATGGCCTGGTCGAACATGTTCCGAGCCTGAATATTGCCGTCACGATCAAACTGATAGAGATACGCCATGCCACGCCGGTGATAGTCCCAGGCGTCTAGATTGATGGATTTTTTTTCGACGGATTTTCGCTGCTCGGCCAACTCAAGTTGCGGGGCGACGATCGCGGCAATCGTTTGTGTGATTTCATCCTGAAGGTCGAAAATATCCTGCAAGTGCCGGTCGTATTTTTCCGCGAAGATGTGATGGTTGGTCGACGCGTCGATCAACTGAGCGGTGATCCGAACGCGGTTACCCGACTTGCGGACGCTGCCTTGCAAGATGTAACGCGCGCCAAGCTCCCCGGCGACTTTCTTCACGTCGACCGCGCTGCCTTTGTAGACGAAGCTGGAGTTCCGGGCGATCACCGGAAAGGACCGCCATGCGGACAGCACTGTGATCAAGTCTTCCGTCAAACCGTCGGAGAAATACTCCTGCTCAATATCCCCGCTCATATTCGTAAACGGCAGGACCGCGACCGCTGGACGGTCGAGGATTGCCGCTTCTTCTGCTACCGGCTCCGGCGTAGTGGCTCTTGTGCCGGCGGTCGATGGTGCTTGGATCTCGATCTTGTAGGCGCGAATGGGCCGGGCGATGTTCTTGACCTGTTGCTCGCCAAGATCGATGACCTGGGCATCCAGGTGCGTGTTCACGTGATCCAGCGCCTGCTGCGACAGGCAGATACCACCGGGCAGTGCTATCGCTTCCAGCCGCGCGGATACGTTCACCCCGTCGCCATAGATGTCGTCGCCGTCGACAATAATGTCGCCCAGATGAACACCGATGCGGAACGCCATTCGGCGATTGTCGGGTGCCGCTAAATTGCGAACGATCATGTCGCGTTGTATGTCGACCGCGCACTCGATCGCGTTGACGACGCTGGCGAACTCAACCAACGCGCCATCGCCGATGAGCTTAACGATTCGCCCGTTATGTTTCGCGACGGCGGGATCAAACACGTCACGACGGTGTTTGCGAAGAATCTCTAGCGTTCCCGTCTCATCTTTTTCCATGAGACGGCTGTAGCCCACGACATCGGCGGCCAAGATCGCGGCAAGTTTCCGCGTGACACCTTGTTCCGCCATCTGCGCTTGCTCCCACTGAGTACATCGAGGCGCGGATTCGTCCCCAAACCAACAATGCTCAAATTCATCGTGCAAAAAACAAGAGGACGATACCCGAATGGTCCGGATCGGGGAACTGAATGAACCAGCGCCTGCCGACGGTTGCGCCGGACCAAGGACGTGCGCGTTCAATGGCGCTACCAAATGAGCGATTGAGTTTGGTGGTCGATGTGGACG
>JABMNR010000216.1 GCA_013203465.1 Alphaproteobacteria bacterium | reverse complement strand
GGCTCGTCATCCGTTGAAAGGCCCCTCGTCATTTCCAATTGCTCATTGGCATTCAGCGCAAAAGCGAGAATACGCACCATTAACCTTTCAGCCGTCTCCGAGGGATGTTTGGCAATGGTCAGCTTATGGGTCTCATAATAGTGACGATCCATATCGGAAACGGAAAGTTCAACTTTATAGATCGTGGATTTTTGCGCCATGATGTGCCCCAGAATAGCCAAGATGGTGATGCCTAAAGCGTCTGGTGGCTTTGTGAAAGCAGATAACAAAGCCCCCGAATAAAGGGGGCCAAATAGGTGTTGTCAAGTTGCTTGACTTAACGGTGCAGAATGGTTGGTCAGTATGAGGATAGCAGGGCAATCGTTTGCGGAGATTACATCGATTCAGACCGCCTCTGAACCCCCGTTGGTGCCGAATTCGCGATGCCGCGCTCAATCTCACCCAGAGACAACAATAAGCGCCATCAGGCTTTCAGACCCAGTCCAATGCCTAGCTGGCTGTTGAATAAATTATCCCGGTTCGCAGACGAAAGCACTGTCGTCGCCCATGTGGAAGTATAGGTGGCCGACCAGCCGTCCGGCGGCTCCCATGGCGACCCGGCCGCGGCCGGAGCATTGGTCGCCTTCATCGACGCCCTCCCAGGAGAACTCGGCGATCGGTCCGCTGGCGCTGGCGTCATAGCGGATGTCGAGCCAGGCCTGTACGGCGATGAAGCCCATCTCGCCTTCCGCGCCATTGATCACAAGGAATGCGGGCTCGACCAGGTCGAGCGCCTCGGCGTCACAAAGATCCATCTCGGTGATACGCCAACGGCCCTGGAAAGACGCCGCCAACGCAGAGAGCTTCTTGCGAGGCATCAGCCCGCCACCGCCATCAGGTTCGGAAACCGCGCCAGATTGTTGACCGCGACAGCGATCAGCTCTCCCGATCTCCAGTCCGAGCCTTCGTGGCGCAATTGCGAGGCGGCACTCAATATCACTTTTATAGCCATCCCTTGGATTTGAAGCCACTTAGATCAACACCGGGCGGCGCATACCACCCGCCTTCGGCGTATCTAGCGCCGAGTTTTTGCGCAACATCCTTGTTGCCATAAGGGATTCTCAGTGGTGTATTTGCTGCGTCATCCCGCTGCTCAGAAACCGTCGGAAGCGTCGCATCCACCAAAGGCGCAGTTGCCTTGGGCTTTCCTGCCCGTTTCGTTGTGTGAGTGGATTTTATCGCCGTTGGTTTGGAATTTTTCCCGCCGTTTTTGCGGCGGCCCTTTCCGGGTTTTCCGCCTTGGTTCGTGTCAATCCATGCGGACATAGCGGCAGAGTTGGCCTTGGCTTCGCTGCTTATCGCAACACCTTTTTCCCGCGATATGCTCTCGGCGAATGACAATTGCGCTGGACTTGGGGGCCGTGCTTCAGGACCACCCACTGCATTCCCGCCTACGCCCTCAGTTTTCTTGGGGGCATGCTGTTCGAGGAACGCGCGGCAGACCGATCCCGATTTTGTGTAACCCGCTGGTGGCTTTATGCCCTTCTGACGGGCGATGCTGTCGGCGAAACGCTTCATTGCGGCTGTTGGTGGCCGTCCGACGCCCCCGTTATCAGATGCAAAACCGGCTAAAGGCGACATACCGCCCGGCGGGCCTTCGATGAGCTTGCCGATGATACGCTGGGCAACATCGCAGACAGCATCAATGGCGCCAACCATGTCCTGTTTACCGACGACGACATCGTCAAGCAGGCATTCGAGTTGCGCCGTCACGCCCGGGTCGACCAAAGCCGGATCAGCCTGCTGGAGTACACCAAACAAACTCAATCCGGTTTCGGTGGGCACAATATTCTTGCCTTGGACGATCAGAAATTTCTGTCGTTTCAACCCACCGATGATTTCGGCGCGGGTCGCAGGGGTGCCGATGCCCTTGGCTTCCTTGAGCCTGTCGCGCAGAACCTCGTCATCGACAAAGCGCCAAGCCTGCTGCATCGCCTCGATCAGAGTACCTTCGTTATAGCGTGGCGGCGACCGGGTTTCCTTGTCCTCGATGGCCGGATTCCGTAACCGTGCGATCTCGCCGTTTCGCATCAGCGGAAGCAACTGCGCGTCGTCACCCTTTTCGTCGGCGGGTTGCCATTCAGGAAATGCCGCCCGCCAACCGAGATCGATGTGTTGGCGGCCAGTGGCCTTGAACGGAAAGCCGCCCACGTCAAGCGTTGCAGTTGTCTGGCGATAACGGAAGTCCGGCATCACAGTCGCCAGATACGCCCGCGCGATCACATCAAACAGTTTTTTCTCGTCTGTCGAAAGGCGCGGCCAAATATCCCGCAAGGTGTCGATCGTGTTGACGTTAGGGATTACCGCATGGTGGCTGGCCCCCTCCAGTCCCTTGTCATAGAAACTGCCGCTCTTGCCCTTTCGGATTATCGTTTGTGCAGGCACCGGGATTGTTTTGAACGATTGCCCCACTTGCAATCCGGCGACGATCTGCGGCACATCACCAATCAGCGTCTCAGGGAGGTAGCGCACTTCAGCTCTCGGATAGGTGATAATCTTCTTTCCCTGACCGTCATAAAGCTCCTGAGCGATCTCCAGAGTCTTTGCCGCGGTCCAGCCGAAGCGCGAGGCGCAGAGCTTCTGGAGGGACGGCAGATCGTGCAGTTTTGGCGGCTGTTGCCGCTTTTCCTCGACGCGCATCCCGAGTGGACCCTCGAAGTTGCGGGCGGCCGAGACCACGGCCTCAGCACTTTCACGTTTCAGAATTCGATCCTGTGGGGCATGTCGCATCTTGAACTCACCACCCTCAACCATGGCTGTGGCGACGATCTCGAAATAGGTCACAGGAACGAAATTGCGGATTTCCAGTTCGCGTTTGCAGACGATCGCCAGGGTCGGGGTTTTTACACGCCCGACACCGATGACGCCCCGCGCGCCCTTGCCAAGGATGACGGTCGCGGTGCGGGTCAGTGACAGATTGTAGATCTGATCGGCCTGGCGGCGTGCAACAGCGGCGGCGTAGAGCCGAGCATATTCTGAATTGGGTTTGGCCCGTTCGAAAGACTGGCGTATAGTCTGGGCGTCCTGAGCGGTAAACAGCACCCGCATGACCTGCCCTCGATAATTGTAATGTTCGAGGATCTCCTGGCCGATGAGCTGCCCCTCCCGGTCGCAATCGGTGGCAAGCCAGACCTGCTTGGCCGAGCGAAGCGCCTCACGAATGGCTTTCAGCTTGGCCGCCTTGTTGCCGCCTTTTGCCGGACATGTGCCGTAAAGTCCCTCGGGGCGCAGCAGAACCGGGGACCAACGCTTCCATTCCGGCACCACATCCTCTGGTTCGAGCAAGTCAAACAAGTGTCCCTCGGCGGGCAGAACCATGCCGTAGCGGGATCCAATGGCGGCGCGGACGTCTTTCGCCTGGCTGGTCTTCTCGGTGATGACTATCTGGTCGGCCATGATGAACTTGTTCGGATTATTGAAATCAACAAATATAGAACATAGGGTGAACTTTGATCATTCGCAACCCGGCGTTTGACGGGACTTCACAATGCTC
>JABMNR010000226.1 GCA_013203465.1 Alphaproteobacteria bacterium | reverse complement strand
GTCTTGGTCTCAACGTGCATCATCAATCGAATGATTCTTGGCATGGCTCCAGCGACGTTCATCTCTACGCTGCACATCAGAGGAACATCCCCGAGCCCAAGCTCTCTAGCTGCTACCGCTGGAAACTCACTTGTCACATCAGGAGTTGCTGTAAACCAAACTGAGATCAAGTCCGCGCTCTCAAGAGAATTGGCGTGCATTACCTTGGTGACAAGTTCGGCCGTGGCTTGCAGTACATTACTTCTGTCATCTGCGTCAATTTGGATGGCGCCCCTAATCGCACGAACTGCCATTAGCGCCTCCTTGACTTCTCGCCGTCCTGACCAACCTTCAAAAGTGAGCCAACCTCAAGCTTACTAAGCTCTCGGAACTGTCCGACCTTAGTGTTAGCGAGCCTTAGCGGCCCAAAGCTCTTCCGGGTTAGGTCCAAGACTGGATGGCCGAGTGCCTCCATCATGCGCCTAACTACGCGGTTTTTGCCGGAGTGCATAACTAGCTCCAAAAGCGTGGAGGTGTCATTCTGGTCAAGAATTTTGGCGCTATCTGGCTTTGCAAGCCCATCCTCTAAACGGACACCATCTTTTAGCTTTTGCATTTCAACCCTGCCAAGCACTCCCTTGACCTTCGCGACGTAGAGCTTCTCTACTTCGTAGCTGGGGTGAGCAAGCTGGTTAGCCAGTTCGCCATCATTGGTCATAAGAATCAAACCGGTAGTTTCGGCGTCTAGTCTGCCGACGTTGAAAACACGATCCATCCCGATAAAGTAATCTGCCAGGCAGTTTCTGCCGTTTTCGTCCGCCATAGTGGAGACAACGCCCCTGGGCTTATGGAACGCGTAGTACACCCGGTCTGGGTCCATCTGAACTGGCTTGTGATCCACTTCGACATTGTCCTCCAATGGCCGAACTCGGCTCCCGAGCTCGGTCACAACTTTCCCATTGACCTTCACGCGACCCTTTACGATTAGGTCCTCAGAGGCGCGCCTGGATGCAATTCCAGCCGCGGAAAGGGCTTTTTGAAGCCTTATTCCTTCGGGCTTATCTTCTTGCTTATCTTCTCGATTACTCAATGCCATCCTGATCTGGGAGGTAGGGGCTAATTGCTGGAAGCTCATCTAGTGAATTGATGCCCAATACCTCTAACAGCATCTGAGTCGTTCCAAACATTGCGGCACCGGTGTCTAAATCGGTGTAAAGCTCAGTAACCAAGCCCCTTGAGATCAGCGTCCGCACCACTGAATCAACGTTTACTCCCCTAATCGAGGATACCTGACCACGAGAAATTGGCTGTCGATAAGCGACTACCGACAGGGTTTCCATGGCGGCATGGCTAAGCTTCGACGGGTTTTCATTGGCAACCAATTGCCTGACAGCCCAATCGTGAGTCTGGCGAACGTAAATACGCCATCCGCCACCTACTTCTCGAAGTTCAAAACCTCTACCGGCACCATCGTGAGCGCTCTCGTAGTCTGCAACAAGGGCGTCAATTTCTTTTTTTACCTCACCGATCGGGGCCTCTAGGGCTCCGGCGAGTGTTATCAGGTTGAGGGGTGTTTCGGCCACCACAAGAAGT
>JABMNR010000030.1 GCA_013203465.1 Alphaproteobacteria bacterium | reverse complement strand
TTCCACGCTGCCAGAACCCAGTCGACGTGCGCACCCAACGCCGATTTCGTGCGCCCTGTAAGCCAGAACCTGATCTTGCTCTCCGTCAGTCCCGGTGGAACGCCGCTCGCATCGCGCAAGAGCCGGTCGGGCGATATGTCCCCATACCCCTTTGTCGTGTTGAACCACTTAACCGTACCCGTAGCCATGCGAAACGCACTCCAAGCGCGACGCGTCCGCCGACCTGCGAAGAACACCGTATTTCGGACGCCCACGAGTAATTTGGTGGTGGCCAAGCTCGCTGACGCGAGGCGACGTCTCGCCTGACTCCTCACACAGTGAAGGCCGCAATATACGACCGCTGATAATCAGGTAAGCACTCTTTGTTCACTTGTCGACCAGGATTCTGTGGCGCGGTCGTGGCTGCCGCGCGGCACCACACTGTGTAGCGCAAGTACCGAAGCCATATAGCTTATCCGCCGCATCGTGCCCCCAGGCCCTGATCGAGCGCGGCATCACCCCGCGCATCCGGCGGAAAGCCAACCGGAAACACCCGCCCGCTTTCGACAAACCCCAGCCGCGTTTAGCGTTTAATCCCTTGCGATCGAGAGGCGCCGATCGATGCCGTTGCCCGCAACACCGTAGGACCCTATGCTTTTCCGCGACGCGGCAAAATTGGTGACGACCATGGCAGTTACCGTCGTTCCGGCACGGTATGGCAGGGCAGCGCGGGTACCGCGTGGGCGTACGATCGCGGTCATCAACACGCACGGCAACCAGGTCGTCGACACCTGGGCCTTCGCCGCCGCCGACCCCGCCGAGTTCATGTGCATGGAGCACACACGCTCGGTGAACAGTACGATCTATCCGAGGGTCGGTGTCGCCATGATGACCAACCGGCGGCGGCCGGTTTTGACGTGGCTCGAGGATACCTCGCCCGGCGTGCACGATACCGTGCTCTGCGCCTGCAATCGCCAGATCTATGAGGAACTGGGGATTAGGGAATATCATAGAAACTGTGAGGACAACCTCCACGAGGCGCTGGCCGAGATCGGCATGACGGTGCCGTTCACCCCGGCACCGCTCAACCTCTTTATGAACACGCCGGTCGGTGAGGATGGCGGCATCGTCCGCCTGGCCCCGGTCTCGCGGCCGGGCGACAGAGTCACGTTTCGGGCGGAGATGGACGCCGTCGTGGTCTTCTCCGCCTGCCCGCAGGACATCACGCCGATCAATGGCGACGGCCGATTGCCGCAGGATGTGGAGTTTCTGATCGCATGAGTGCCATGGCCGGCGGCGGCGACCCGTTGCTGCGCGTCCGGGATTTGCGCAAGAGTTTTGGCGTTCACGAGGTTCTGGCTGATATCTCGCTCGATGTCGCTCGCGGCGAGGTCATCGCCATCATCGGCGCCAGCGGTTCGGGCAAGAGCACGCTGCTGCGCTGTCTGAACCTGCTGGAGCGGCCGAGCGGCGGCGAGATCTTCTACGCCGGCGAACCGGTCGACTGGCGGCGCCCGCCCGGCTTTTTCGGCGACCCGGCGGTGCAGCGGCTGCGCACCCGCATTGGCATGGTCTTTCAGAGCTACAATCTCTGGCCGCACATGACGGTGCTGGAGAACGTGATCGAGGCGCCGATGCGGGTGAAGGGTCTCCCGCGCCGGGAGGCCGAGGAGCGGGCCACGTATCTGCTCGGCCGTATCGGCCTCGCCGCCAAGCGCGATCAGCACCCCTTCACGCTCTCCGGCGGTCAACAGCAGCGGGTCGCCATCGTCCGCGCCCTCGCCATGGAGCCGGAGGCGATGCTGTTCGACGAGGTCACCTCGGCCCTCGATCCGGAACTGGTCGGCGAGGTTCTCGATCTGATGGCGAGCCTTGCGGTGGACGGCATGACCATGCTGGTGGTGACCCACGAGATGGATTTCGCCCGCGAGGTCAGCACCCGCACGATCTTCATCGACGCGGGTCGGATCGCCGAGCAGGGGCCTTCGGTCGAGGTCCTGGAGCGGCCGGTCAACGAGCGGACTCGGCGCTTCCTCGACAGGGTGCTGCACCGGCGCGGTGGGGTCGACAGGGAGGCGGCGGTCGATGATGGACGCTGACGGACCGGTCGCCGCCGCGATCGCTTGGTGGGTCTCGATCGAGGACTATCTGCCGAGTTTCCTCGATGCCGCCTGGCTCGCTTTCCAGCTTACGCTGGTGATCATCGGTCTTACCTGGGTCTTCGGCCTCGTCGTCGCGCTGGCGAAGACGTCGCGCTACAGGGTGATCCGCTGGCCGGCCGAGCTCTACGTCTGGTTCATCCGGGGCACGCCGACGTTGATCCAAGTGTTCATCTTTTATTTCGGCCTGCCGCAGATCGATATCCGGATGTCTCCCTTCGCCGCCGGTTGCCTGGCGCTCGGATTGAACGGTGGCGCCTACGTGGCGGAGATCATCCGCGGCGGGCTGCTCGCCATCCCCAAGGGTCAGATGGAATCGGCGATCGCGCTCGGCATGAGCCCGTGGACCGCGATGGGTCGTATTATCCTGCCGCAAGCGATCCGGATCATCATTCCGCCGCTGACCAACGAGGCGGCAACGACGCTGAAGAACACCTCGCTGCTGTCGACGATCACGCTGGTCGAGCTGACGCTCCACGCCCAGTTGATCATCGCGGCGACCTATAGGCCGTTCGATTTTTATATCATCGCCGCCATCCTCTACCTGATCATGACCTCGGTGCTGACCCAGATCGCGGCGTGGCTCGAACGCCGATACCAACTTCGCTATTGATCCGTTCCAACCCTTCCGGAGATATCGTGACGCAAGCTCCTCCCCCCGCGATCTACAGCCTGGCCGTGCCGCGCTTCGTCGGCGTGCCCACCTTCATGCGTCTGCCCTATGTCGGGCTGGACGCCGTCGCGGGCCACGAGGTGGCCGTGTACGGCATCCCGAGCGACGCCGGCGCGCCGTTCCGCACCGGGGCCCGCTTCGGCCCACAGGCGATGCGCGCGCAGTCGATCATGCTGCGGCCGATCAATCCCTATCGCGGCAATCTTGATGTGCTCGGCACGCTTCGGGTTTGCGACGCCGGCGACTCACCCGTCGTGCCCGGTTATCTGCCCGAGACGATGCTGCGGATCGAAGCCTATACCGCCGCGTTGCTCGCCGCCGGCTGCCTCCCGCTCGGCATCGGCGGCGACCATTCGGTGACGCTGCCCGAACTCCGGGCGGTCGCCGCCCGGCATGGGCCGCTGGCGTTGGTCCACTTCGATGCCCACACCGACACCTGGGACGCCTATTTCGACGGGCTGCCCTACAGCGCCGGCACGCCGTTCCGCCGGGCGGCGGAGGAGGGGATTGTCGATCCCGCCCGCTCGATCCAGATCGGGATGCGCGGCACGCTGTTCAAACCGACGGACATCAGCCAGTCGATCGACCTGGGTTACCGGGTGGTGACCACCGATGAAGCGCTGGCGCTGGGGCCGGCGAACCTCGCCCGTGCCGTCGCCGAACGGGTCGGCGATGCGCCGGCTTTCCTCACCTTCGACATGGACTTCGTCGATCCGGCGTCGGCTCCCGGTGTGCAGACGCCGGAGGCCGGCGGCCCGAGCGCGCGCGAGGCGCTGGCGATGCTGCGGGCGCTGCATTCGATCCGGCTGGTCGGCGCCGACGTGGTCGAGACCAACCCGCTTTACGACGGACCGGGACAGGTGACCGCGCTGCTGACGGCGACGATCGCCGCCGAAATACTTGCGCTGATCGCCGATACCAAACGCGGCAACGGAAAGACGCCGGCGGGCGGCGGATAGAGCACGCGCCCCGGCGGCCGCCGCCGGCTGGGGCGCATTCGGTAAGGTCGAGGAGGGACATATGTTGACCAGACGAAGTGTGATCGGCGCGGTCGCCGCGATGACGGTAGCCGTGTTTGGAGCTGGAACAGCCCAGGCGCAGGGCGCGTTAGAGTTGAACAAACCGGGGGTGCTGTCGGTCGCGACCGAGGCCGCCTTCCCGCCGTTCAGCCTGCTCACGCCGCAGGGTCAAGTCGACGGCATTGAGATCCGATTGTTCAAGGAAATCTCGAAGCGGCTCGGGCTCACCTATGAGCCGGTGATCCTGAAATGGGAGTCGACGCTGGTCGGCCTGCTCGCCGGTCAGTTCGATGTGATGGGCACGACGATGGACGTGACCGAGGCGCGTCAGAAACAGATCCTCTACTCCGACGGTTGGATCGAATCGGGCGCCGTCGTGCTGGTGCGCCAGGGATCCGACATCAAAAAGCCGGCGGATATAAAGGGCAAGGTGATCGGCGCGCTTGCCGCCTCCACCTACATTTCCGCCTCGGAGCCGCTCGGGCCGACGGAGATCAAGGCCTACAAGTCCGAGCCCGAGGCCTATCAGGATCTCATCAACCGCAACATCGAGGGCGTCGTCACCGACCAGGTGGCCGCCGCCTACGCGATCAAGACCGCGAAGTTGCCGTTGGAGATTACCCCCGGCTACGTGACCCAGGTTCAGAAAGGTTGGGGCTTTCAGAAGGCCCGGCCTAATCTGGCGAAGGCGGTGAACAAGGCGCTCGCAGACATGCAGGCCGACGGCACCTACGCCAAGATCATGACCGACATGATAGGCATCGTGCCGAAGCCTGAGAAGCCGTTCCGCAGCAACTTCTGATCCCAACGGGCGAGGGGCGGGAACCTGCCCCTCGCTTGGCGCCGTCATCTATGGACATGGGCCGTCTCGGGGTGCTGGCCGGTTTGCAGTGACCGTCAGTCGCACCTATCATCGCCAGATGAAAACAGGTTGATCGAAACCGTTCAGCGGGGAGTGTTCGATGGGAATATCGCTGTTAACCATATACGGCGCGCTCTTGGCACTAACCCTGGTGACCACGGATACCCTGCTCAATACCAATACACTCTATATCGAGGCCCACGTGGCGTCGCAATTCGAGACCGAGGGCTATTCCCCGGCCGTGGTCCAGGAGCAGCTCATCAACGAGCTCACGGAGATCGCCGACACCAAGTCCCTGATCAAGGCGCCGGTCGTGAAGTCGAGCGACGCCAAGTCGTTCTCCGCCGGCCTCGCCTCGGTCGTTAGTCTGGAGGACTCGTTGAAGGCCGCCCAGAATATCGCCGGGCTCACTCCGCCCCGCCTGTTCACCGCCGCTGTCATCAATGATGGCCGTCGAGCCTTGGAACTGACTGGCCGGTCCCACGTATTTGAACGATTCTCGATCACGGTCGAGGGTAAAGACAAGACGACCGGCGAGATGTTCAAGGAGGCCGCTTACAAGACCTTCACGGAACTGGATCCGTATATCGCTATTCTCTACCGGTTCACCGACGATCGAAAAACGACACTGTCGGCGCTCGACGTCGAAATCGACGGCCTGCTCGAACGGCTCAAGTACACGCCGCACAACGACGACCGCTCTCATCTGCTCAATCTGAAGGGAATCATCGCCCTTGATGCCAACGACGTCGACGGCGCGGTCGCGCTGTTTCGCCGATCGATCCACGCGGATCCGACATTTCTGGTTGCCCGGCTGAATCTGGCGCTGTCGCTGATCCAGCTTGATCGCTACCAGGAGGCGATCGACGAAATCAATCGCGTAACCGAGCCATGGTGGTGGCGGCCGACCGGCGACAACATCCTGCTCGCCACCGCCTACACCATCCGTGGTGTCGGCTTTTGGGGCCAAGGCAAGTTGGATCGCGCAGGCGCCGACTTTCAGTACGCGGCAGTATGGCACCCCACCTCGACGGCGGCATATTGGTACTGGTCACGGCTGATCCGGGAGATGGGCGATACGGCGGAGGCCGACCGGAAATTGGCGACCGCAAATGACAATCTCGCCTATTTTGAGGGCTATCCCGAGGTCGCCCTGTTGTACTTCTGGGTTTCCGAGGAGGACGCCAGGCCCCTGGAGCGTCGCAGCAACCGTCTCCCAAGTTGGGCTAATTGATGGGCTTCTTGCCATTCGCGCGAGGCGCGGTCGCGTGACACCGCGGTCTTGGCGCTGTGCCTGGCTATGCCCACTAGTCGCCAATTCTGGAACGGCCCACGGTTGCCTCGCGCACGCGGCCTTTTCCTCTTCCATAACGACCGTCCGTACAGCCGCCCGATGGCGTTGGCGGATTGCTCAGGACCACAAGCCATAATCGTGAAACCCATGATCGGACGAATTATGGGCTGTTTTGTGGGTCGGCCGCGAAACCCGCGTGGGTAAAAAAATCAAAAATATCAATATTTTGATAGCGCGTGAGTCAAACGAGCCGATGTTGTGCCGTTAGGATCGCGGGCACCGTTCCCTTATCCAAAACCTTGGTCTATGATCCCTTCGGTTTGATGGCTCGATCTGGGAACGGTTGGTGCGAGCCGTCTGAAGATTGTCGACTAAGATGGGACTAAATCAACAGTCCCACGCAAAGCAGGGAGGTGCTTTTTAATGACATTAAAGCTACTCAAGAGGGTAGGTGCCGTGGTGGCGACCTGCGCACTCGCTTTATCGTTCTCGGCGATGGACGCCGAGGCGCAGAAGAAGGTGCGCTGGAAGATGCACAGCGCCTTCGGCAAGAATATCGCGGTGATCGGTCCGGTTGGCCATCGCATCGCTGGCTGGGTGAGCGATATGTCCGGCGGCGACTTCGACATCAAGGTGTTCGAGCCTGGTGCGTTGGCCGGCGGCTACGCCTACTATGATCCGGTAAGCCAGGGCGCGTTCGACGCGGCTTACGGCACACCGGGCGCCAACCAGGGCAAGAACTCCGCCTACGCGTTCTTGTCGACATGGCCGTTCGGCCCGGGTGCGCTCGAGTTTAATGCCTGGATGCGCTACGGCGGCGGCATCGAGATCGCTCAGGACCTCTACGGTAAGGACAATATCGAGTATTTCTATTGCGGCATGATCCCGCCGGAGACTTCGGGCTGGTTCCGGGTGCCGATCGAGAACCTCGATCAGCTGAAGGGCCTTAAGATGCGCTTCTTCGGCATGGGCGCGAAAGTGATGCAGAAGTTGGGCGTGTCGACCCAGCAGCTCGCGGGCGGCGACATCTATCCGGCTCTGGAGCTTGGCACCATTGACGCCACCGAGTTCTCGATGCCGGCCATCGATCGCTCCTTTGGCTTCTACCAGATCGCCAAGTACAACTACTATCCTGGCTGGCATCAGCAATCCACGACCAATGAAATCCTTGTGAACAAGGACAAGTGGAACGCTCTGCCCAAGGAGTATAAGTCGATGTTCGAGGTCGCTTGCACCGCCAACATCGGCATTGAGCTGGCCGAGGGTGAGGCGTTGCAGCCGGCGGCGATGCTCGCCAACGTGGCGGACGGCGTTCATAACATGACGTGGTCGGACGACGTGCTGAAGACGCTTCAGGAAAAGTGGAACGAAGTGTTGGCCGAGGAACTCGTCGCCAATGCGGATGTGAAGAAGCTGTGGGACAGCTTTTCGACGTTCCACGAGAGCTACAAGATCTGGGGCGAGCGCGGCTACTTGAAGTAGGCCGTCTTTCGGCTGGACCAAGGTCCCCACACAACCACATGAAAAACGGCGGCGGAGAACGCCGCCGTTTCTCTGTAGTGATTTTTGCGTTCAAAGACTTTAAAGACGACCTCGGGCGGCAAACGGAACCGGACATGGACAATGGGTAGTTTACTGAACGTCGCACGGTGGATGGATGGTGCCGCGCGCTGGGTTGGAAAAACCATCGGCTGGATCATGCTTCCGCTAATTTTCGTGATCATGTTCGACGTGATCATGCGCAAGCTGGACTTCACGCGTCTTTATTTCGCGGAGTACACTGCGTCCTCCGGCGTATCGGTGTCGACCATCCTGCAAGATCTGGAATGGCACTTCCATGGCGCGCTGCTGATGCTGACCTTTGGGTTCGGCTATCTGGCCAATGCCCATGTGCGGGTCGATATCTTCCGGGAAATGCTTGCGCGCCGACGGCAGGCATGGGTGGAGTTCTTTGGCCTCATTATCCTCGGCGTACCGTTTCTCACCCTGATGATCATTTACTCCTTCGACTTGACGTGGATTTCCTACGGCCAGGGTGAAGGTTCTGAATCCCTTACCGGGATCGGCCAGCGTTGGTTCATCAAGAGCATGATGGTGATCGGTTTCGGGTTCGCCATGCTTGCCGTCCTTGCCACATTGTTCCGACTCACGGGCTTTCTTTTCGGCAGCGCAAGAGACCAGGAAGAGGCTCTGGATGGGCTTGAGATTTTCGCGGATGACCACCAGGCGCTTGAAGCTGCCCGCCTAGAGGCCGAGCGCCTCTTGCGGGAAACCGAAGAACAGGAACGTGCTCTACGGGAACGTGCCCTGCAGAAAGAGGGACGCTAAGTGATGATGGAGTTCTGGGGAGCGATTTACGACCACCTGTATGTCTATATCGGCGCCTACATGTTCCTGGTGCTGGCGCTCACGTTGTTCACGGGCCTGCCTGTGGCGATCGCGCTTGGCGGCGTTTCCGTCCTCTCCGCCGGATTGGCGATCTATCTGGAGTTCCTGGACACGGCCGTGTTTTTCCAGGTGATCCAAAGGATTTGGGGTGGTGACGGAGCGTCCGGCGCGGTTCAAAACCCGATCCTCGTCGCGATCCCCTGTTTTGTGTTCATGGGAACCATGCTGGAGAAATCCCGCGTGGCCGAGGATCTGCTGCATATCCTGCAGGTCATGCTGCGTCGCGTGCCGGGCGCGCTTGCGCTGTCGGTGACGGTGATGGGCACGATCATGGCCGCCACGACCGGGATCATCGGTGCCTCGGTGGTGATGATGACGCTGCTGGCGTTGCCCGCGATGCTGGCGCGCGGCTATCACCCGGCGCTTGCCACCGGCACGATCGCGGCCTCGGCAACGCTCGGTATCCTGATTCCGCCGTCGATCATGCTGGTGCTGATGGCCAACCTGCTGGCGGTGTCGGTGGGCAACCTTTTCATGGGCGCCATCTTCCCCGGCCTCGTGTTGTCGGGCCTGTACTTTGCCTACCTCATGGTGACCTGCGCCATCAAACCAGAGCTGGCGCCGCCGTTGCCGAAGGATTCGATTAGGCTCGAACCCACGCAGATCAAAAACGTTATGCGGTTCCTCGGGATCACGATCGGCGTGATCGTGGTCGGGTATCTGGGTGAAACCTCCGGCATCTCGGACGATATCAACTGGGGGGTGTTGGGCTTCCTGACGATCTTCCTGTCATCGATGATCCTCGGGCGGATCGAAGGTGACACGTTGCTGGGTGGTATCCTCAAGGGCTTCGTGCCGCCGATCTTCCTGATCGTGATGGTGTTGGGCTCGATCTTCGCGGGCTGGGCCACGCCGACCGAGGCCGCGGGCGTCGGCGCCTTCGGCTCCCTGGTGCTGGCGTGGTTCAACCGTACCCTTACCCATGACGTTCTGCGTTCGGTGATCCATCGCACGGCGCTGACCACGGCGATGATCTTTTTCATCTTCGTGGGTGCCACGGCGTTCTCCACCATATTCCGTAATGTCTATGGTGATGATTTGATCATCGAGTTCATCGAGTTCCTGGAGCTCGGTCCCTGGGCGTTGCTCTTCATGCTGATGTTCGCCATCTTCCTGATGGGCTTCTTCTTCGATTTCCTGGAGATCACGCTGATTATCCTGCCGGTGTTCGCGCCGGTGATCCGGGCCTTGGCACCGGCCTTCGCGGGTCATCTCGGCATTGATGCGCCGACCAATGAGGCACAGACTCAGTACCTGGAAGCGCAGGTCATCTATTGGTTTGCGATCCTGGTGGCGACCAATTTGCAAACCTCGTTCTTGACGCCACCCTTCGGATTCGCGCTGTTCTATATGAAGGGCGTGGCGCCGTCGTCGGTGAAGATGCAGGAGATCTACAAGGGCATCATCCCCTTCGTGATTTTGCAGCTCATCGGTCTGGCGGTGGTGGTGGAATGGCCGCAGCTCGCACTTTGGCTGCCCGACAAGGTGTTCGGGAACTAGCCGTGGTGTAAGAAAAGTCAGCGGCGGCAGGGAGCTTTTTCCTGATCATCGCCCGTGTGACAGCACTCTGGAATCGGCCGCGAAAGCGGCCGATTTCGTTTGCGCCAGCCATGGTCCGTCGCGGTCGTTTACGGTTTCAATGTTCTCATTTTGTTCTAAACTCGGAACATGCATGTCGACCAGCTCTATCTCGATCTGAACGCCTTCTTCGCCAGCGTCGAGCAGCAGGAGGAGCCGCGCCTGCGCGACCGTCCGGTGGCGGTGATCCCGAACATGGTGGAGACGACGTGCTGCATCGCGGTGAGCTACGAGGCCAAGGCCTTCGGCATCAAGACCGGCACCGCGGTCTGGCGGGCGCGAGAGCTGTGCCCGGCGATCGTGCTCCTACCGGCCCGGCACGATGTGTACGTCCGATATCATCAGCGAATTCACGATGAAATTCTCCGCCATGTGCCGGCCGTGGCGGTGTGCTCGATCGACGAGTTCACCACCACGTTGGGTGGCCGGGACCGTGAGCTGGCGGCCGCGCGGGCGTTGGCCGACCGGATCAAGCGGGGCCTTCGTGAGACCATCGGCCCGGCGGTCACCTGCTCGATTGGCCTCGCGCCCAACCGGCTGTTGGCGAAGATTGCCGGGGACATGCGCAAGCCCGATGGGCTGACGTGGATTCTTCCGGCGGAGATCAAGGAGAAACTGGCACCGCTCGCTCTCGATGAGTTGCCGGGCATCGGCAAGGGCAATCTGGCGCGTCTGCGGAACGCCGGGGTCGGCACCGTCTCCGCCTTGCTCGACCTCGACCCCCGTCATGCCCGGGCGATCTGGCATAGCGTGGCGGGTGAGCGGTTTCTGCGCGCCCTTCAAGGGGGGCCTTATGGGGAACTGGACACCCGGCGCCGGCAGATCAGCCACAGCCAGATCCTGGCGCCGGAGAACCGATCGCACCCGATGGCGCGCGCGGTCGCGCGAGTGTTGCTTGAAAAGGCGACGCGCCGAATGCGGCGCGAGGGATATTGCGCGGGCCGGCTCTGGGTCGGCTGCCGGGACCGCTCGGGCGGGCGTCACGGCGTCGAGGTTCGGCTCCCCGCGACGCAATCCGACCGCGCGTTGTTGGGGCTGTTCGATCACCTCTGGCGCCGGATTGAGGTGCGGGCTGAACCGTCTCTCAAGAAGGTGAGTATCGGCCTGTCGGATTTGGTGGCGGTCGGCGCGCGCCAAGGGGATTTGTTCATTGACCGACGGTTGGATATCGAGCGGCGGGATGAGCGTCTGGCCAAGGCGGTGGATACCATCAAGGACCGGTTTGGCGCGTCGGCCATTCGTTACGGCGCGATGCCGAAGGGGCTCGCCGCGTATACTGGCGGGCGCATCGCTTTCACGCGCATTCCATTACCCGAGGATTGTATGCAATGACCGTGAAACTCGGCGGCGGGCCTGCTATGGTTTTGGCTGATATGGATGGAAGGCGGGCGGTGGGATGAGCGATCAAACGATTTGGGGCAATGACCTTTATGACACCCTGGTCGAAGAGGGAGTAACGCTGTTCAGCTATGTGCCCGATGGCGGCCATAAGGTGATGATCCAACGGTCGCTCGACGATCCGCGCGTGCGGTCGGTACCGCTCACCACCGAGGAAGAAGGTGTGGCGATGGCCGCTGGCGCCCATCTCGGCGGGATCAAGGCGGTGCTGCTGATGCAGAGCAGCGGAGCCGGCAACTGCATCAACATGCTGTCGCTGGTCGCCAACGGCCAGTTCCCGTTTGTCTGCTTCGTGACCATGCGCGGGACCTTCGGCGAGGAGAACCCGTGGCAGGTGCCGATGGGTTTGGCGGTGCGTCCGGCGTTGGAATCGATCGGTGTGGTGTGCCTGCCGGTCGAGCGCCCGGACGAGGTCGCCATGACGGCCCGCGCGGCGTTGGCCATGGCCTATAAATCGCGATGCGGGGTGGCGGTGCTGCTGTCGCAGAAACTGATCGGCGCCAAGGCGTTCTGAGGGAGACGAGTGATGACCCCATCCGCCACCAGTCCCGAAACCAATCCCCGAAACAATCAACGTCTCGATCGCGCCATCGTCGTGCCCCGGGTGATCGGCGATCACCGCGACTTCCTGATCGTCAGCGGCTTGGCGGGAGCGGCCAAGGACGTGCACGCGCTGGAGGAGGGGGCGGACAACGCCTATCTGCTGGGCGGGGCGATGGGAGCGGCGGTGCCCATGGGATTGGGTCTCGCGTTGGCGCAGCCGGACCGGCACGTGCTGGTGGTGACCGGCGATGGCGAATTGTTGATGAATGTGGGCGCGCTGGCGACGGTGATGGTGGCCGGGGTGTCGCGCTTCTCGATCCTGTGCGTCGACAACGAACGTTATGGCGAGACCGGCAATCAGATCACCCACACCGCCATGGGGGTCGATCTGGCGATGGTGGCGCGCGGCTTCGGCATCCGTCACACCATGGCGGCCTCGGCGGAGGATGAGTTCGACGCCGCCAAGGCCCTGCTGCGGCGCACCGATGGCCCGGTGTTCGTGCATCTGAAGATCAGCGACACACCGCCGCCGAAGCCGTCGTCGCGGTCGTTCGACGCGGTCGAGCGCAAGCTGATGTTCCGCAAGGCGCTGCTCGGCCACGTCTGAGTTTTGTCTTGTCCCGTGGGCCGGACGCTCGTCAACCGGTGGTTCCGGCCGGCGGTTCCTGCGCAACTTCGGCGATCGACCCGCCGGGCACCGTGGGTCGGCCGGTCACCCGTCGCTCGCGATGCCAGACATACAACCCGGCGCTGACCAGGATGAGCGTGCCGGCGATTGTCGGCAGGTCGGGGAACGATCCGAAGGCGAAGATACCGATCAAGGATGCCCAGACGATGGTGCTGTAGGAGAACGGCGCCAGGACCGAGGCCGACGCCATCATGAAGGCCCGGATCGTGAGATACTGGCCCGCGACGTGACAGACTGCGGTCAACGACAACATGGCCCACTGCTGGGGGCTTGGCGTCACCCAATCGGTCACGCCAAGCGGCACGATCACCAGCAACCCGCTGGTGGTCGACCAAATCAAGATGGTGAGCGGGCTCTCCAGACCGCGCATCATGCGGGTAATGATCAGCCCGAAGGCCCAACACAGCGAGGAGAGTAGCGGAATCAACATCGGCAGCACGAAATCGCTGCTGCCCGGGCGGAGGATCACCAGAACCCCGAGGAACCCGACACCCACCGCCGCCCATCGTCGTAATCCGACCTTCTCACCCAGAAGCGGGATCGATAGCCCGGTAACATACAACGGCGCCACGAAGCCGATCGCGGTGGCTGTCTCAAGCGGGAGTTCCCGCATGGCGTAGACGAACATGGTGGCCGAAGTGATCAACAGCACGCCGCGCAGAATGTGCAGCAGCGGACGTTGGGTGCTGATCGGCCGGGCCGCCCAATGGCGGATAATGGCGGGTACCAGCAATACGGACACCAGAACGTAGCGAAGCATGATGATTTGCTCCGGAGGCAGTCCGGCGCCGACCAACCCCTTGGCCAACCCATCCATTCCCGTGAATGCGAACATGGCCAGCAGCAGCAAGCCGATCGCCAGAAGCGGTTGATCGTCGTCCGCCGGAGCGGGGGTTTTTATAGGGTTGTTTTGGACACGTTTCATGGGCGCCACATAAACGGCTCGATTTTTTCGGTAAGTGCGCGGCTCGGTTTCCGTGATGGCGGAGCGGTCGGCACCCTGAACAACGGCGCGGCTTGGAAGGCGGCAACTTGGTACAAGAGTACGCTCGGCCGATCGCTCTGTCCTTCGTTAAGTCGTTCAATCGCTTGCCACGCACGCTGGATAGGCGGTGGGGCCCCGGCGGGCTCGATCGGCTTGGGCTCGCCACGCGGGCCACCGAACCGCTATCGTTGGTTCCATGATCACAACACCTCCGAAGCCCGATGGACCGACGCTGAAACGGACGCTGGGGCCGGTGATGTTGACGCTCTATGGCGTCGGCACGACCATCGGCGCCGGCATTTACGTGTTGATCGGTGAGGTCGCGGCGTCAGCCGGGGTGTGGGCGCCGCACGCTTTCTTGCTGGCTTCCGTGGTCGCCGGCCTGACGGCGCTATCGTTCGCCGAACTGGCGGCCCGCTACCCGAAGAGCGCTGGCGAGGCGCTGTATGTACGCACGGCGTTCGGCCGGCCGGCATTGGGGCTGGTGGTCGGCTTGGCGGTGGTATCGGCGGGGATCATCTCGGCGGCGGCCGTGGTGGTCGGCGGGGCGGGATATCTGCGCACCCTGGTCGACCTTCCTGCCTGGTTGCTGATCACGGTACTGGTCATGTCGCTGGGCGGGATCGCCGCGTGGGGCATTCGTGAGTCCGTTGCGGCGGCGGCGGCCTTGACGCTCATCGAGATTGGCGGCCTGGCCTTGGTGATCGGCGCCGGCGTCGATCACACCCCGGAATTGGCGACAAAGGCGCTGGCGACGCTGTTGCCGAGCGGCCCGCTTCCGGTCGTCGGGCTCTTCGCCGGGACGATACTCGCGTTTTACGCCTTCATTGGTTTCGAGGACATGGTCAATGTCGCCGAGGAGGTGCACCGTCCCGGCCGCACCATTCCGATCGCGATCGTCACCACGTTGATCGTGGCGTCCGTGCTGTACTTGGGCGCGGCGATCCTGGCGTTGGTCATCGTGCCGCTTGATGATTTGGCGGGCGCGCCGGCACCGCTGGCGCTGGTCTATGAGCGGACGGGCGGCGATCCCCGGGTGCTCGGAGTGATCGGAGCCCTGGCGACGGTCAACGGTGTGCTGGTGCAGATGGTCATGGGCGCGCGGGTGCTGTTCGGCCTGGCGAACCAGGACGCCTTGCCGGCGGTTCTCGGGCGGGTCAGCCCGGTGACCCGCACGCCGGTTTTGGCCACGGCATTGGTGACCTCCCTGATTCTCGCCTTGGCGTTGTTCTTGCCGATCGCCGAGCTGGCGCGCCTGACGTCGGCGATCACGCTGGCGATCTTCGCGGCCTGCAATCTGGCGCTGATGCGTCTGCACGCCCGCGACCGCGCCGCCGGCGAGGTTTGGCGCGGGTTCCGGCTGCCGCGCTTCGTGCCGATCCTGGGCGCGCTGGTCAGCCTGGGCATGCTGGCCCTTGAGGTGGCGCGGCGCGTCGGCGGTTGACCCATGATTGGTGGTCGAGCCGCCCGCATATCTGCTAGCCTGCGTCATCGCGTGGCATTCGCCCACGCATTTCGTGTGGTCGTGATGGCGTCCGCCATCCAAGACCCACCGTTCGGACAACACCCGGGAATAAGGGTGCACCGGCGGAACGGAGGTTATGATGAACAGGGGGTATGACGATGACTCAGCTTGATTTCACGCGACGCGCGTTCCTGCAGTCGGTGAGTGCCGCGGCGTTGGCGGCCGGCGGCCTTGGCGTTGCCGGTGCCCAGGCGGCCGAGCCGCTGAAGATCTGGACGATCGGTGTCGCCAAGGTGGGTGACAAACCGGGCACCGGCGGCAAGGACTGGAGCGACATGGAGAAGGCGGCCGGCACGGCGCTGACCTACAACGCCAAGTCCGGCAGTGCCGATCAGGCGATCCAGAAGATGGTCGTCGGTGACGGCAACAAACTCTATGACGCGATCACCGACAATGGCGGCGGCATGGAGGACGCGCTGGGCTCGCAAAAGACGATCGTGCCGATCGACACCGGCCGCATCACCAACTGGGGCAATCTGCTTGACCACTATGCCGAGGGTTCGTTCGCGGCCGACACCATCCGCTACGACGGCAAGGTGTACTCGGTGCCCTATATCTCGAACGCCGATTCGCTGGCGTACAACCGTACGAAAATCGGCGGTGATCTCGGCAGTTGGGAAGCGCTGTTCGACCCGCAATTCCGTGGTCGCGCGGCGATGCAGAACGACTTTGGTCCGACCTTCACCAACACCGCGATCTACCTGAAGGAAAGCGGTAAGCAGGACATCGAAGCCCCCTCGAACATGACCCCCAAGGAGGTCGAGGGCGTTGCCAAGTTCTTGATCGACCTGAAGATGAAGGGCCAATTCCGCACCTTCTGGGACGGTTTCCAGAACGGCGTGGATCTGCTGGCCAGCGAGGAAGTCCTGGTGTCGTCGTGTTGGGAGCCGGTGCAGATCGTCGCCGCCCGCAAGGCCGGTCAAGACATTGCCTACGGCACCATGAAGGAAGGCCATCAGACCTGGAACAATGTCTGGATGCTGACCAAGGGGGGCAAGGATCGCGGCCAGGAGGAGGCGTTCTACAAGCTGATGAACGTCTATCTGTCGCCATGGTTCGGCGCCCGCACGCTGCTGACCTTCGGTTTCGCGCCACAGATGAAGGGCGTGCTCGACTACATCAACGGCTCGTCCGACTTTGACGCCGCCGCCAAGGCAACGATCGCCACGCGCCTGAAGAACAAGCAGGCCCGCTACGATATCAAGGGCAATTCCTGGCAGAACGTGTTTCCTCGGGACATGCGCTCCTACCAGGATTGGTGGGCCAAGGTTCAGGCCGCCTGATCGAGGGGCCCGGACGCATGGCTGGTTCCGACTGGCGCGATCGGTACGGCACGGAGGGAGGCGGGCCACGGCCCGCCTCCCTTGGCGTGATGGCGCGTGTGTTCAGTGAGGATGGGCTGGGCAAATGGGCGCTCTACGCGCCCACGGTGTTCGTGATCCTATTCTTCATCGTGCCGACCGCGCTGACGGTGGTGTGGAGCTTCTTCGAGCGCACCATGTTCTGGATGGAGCCGGGGTTCACGCTGTTCTCCTACGTGAACTTCTTCACCTCGGCGCGGTTCGAGAACTTCCTGTTCTCGATGCTGCACTCCTCGGTGTCGGTCGTGGTGTCGTTTGTCGTCGGCTTTCCCATCGCGGTGTTCGTGCGCCGGCATGTGCCGACCGTCGCCCAGCATCGGGTGATCCTGCTGTTCATCCTGCCGTTCATGGTCTCGGAGATCATCCGCACCTTCATGTTGCGCCCGGTTCTGGGGCGCAATGGATTGGTGAACACGTTTCTGACGGATCTGGGCGTGATTTCCGAGCCGATCACCCAAATCCTGTTCACGCCGACCGGCGTGATCATCGGCGAGGTGCTGTCGTTCCTGCCGTTCATCGTGTTCTCCGGCTTCCTCGCCATGGAGGCGGTGCCGAAGTACATCTTCGAGGTTTGCCAAGACCTGGGCGCGTCCCGCTGGCGCACGTTCTGGGACATTATCGTGCCCCTGGCGGCGCCCGGCATTTTCGCCGGCAGCGTGTTCATCTTCGTGAACGGCATCGGCGTTGCCTTGATCCCGAGCATCCTGGGCGGGCCGGGGGCGGTCAACGCCGGGCTGATCGCCACACAGGCGATCATCGCGCTCGATATTCCGTTGGCGATGGCGGTGAGCGCCATCATGATGGTGACCTTGTTCGGTTTGCTGGCGATCGGCCACCGGCTGTTCAATCTCACCAAGATTCTCGAACCCCAGGCCTGAGCGATGCAGGACGACTACGCCAACATCTGGGGTATCCGGTTGCAGTGGGCCTATCTGCTGGCCGTGGTGTTCGTGCTGATGGTGCCGGTGTTCTACAACCTCTACATCTCGTTCAACGAGTTCGGGTTCGGCGCCGCGCGCTACGAGTTCACCCTCGACTGGTACGGGGTGATCTTCACCGATCGGCTGTTGACCGGGGCGATGGGGTGGACGCTGGCGTTGGCCTTGGTCACCGTCGTCTTCGTGGTGCCGATGGGCCTGCTGACGGCCAAGCTGTTCAAGCAGGCGGGCCGGCGGCTGAAGCTGACGGTGGTCGCGGTGATGCTGCTGCCGTTGTTCGTGCCGGCCGACATCTTCGCGTCGGCCTTGCTGGTGTTCTTCAAACAATTGAACCGCATCTTCCAGACGGTCGCCGAGATGACCGGCATCGGCGCGTTCGAGACGTGGTTCGAGCTTGGTTTCATGACGGCGGTGATCGGGTTGATCATCTACACCATCCCTTATGTTTTCATCGTCATTTTGATCACCATGGGCCGCTACCGGGCTGAGCAGACCGAGGCGGCGCGCAGCTGCGGGGCGACGGCGTGGCGGGCGTTCTGGGATGTGGAGTTCCCGCAAATTCGCGCCGGCGTGTTCTCGTCCTGCGCCTTCACGGTGATCCTGGCATTCAATGAATATGTCCGGACCAGCACGTTGAAGGGCGGGTTCGACACCTTCACCAGCGTGCTGGTCAGCCAGATGCTGAACATCGGCATGTCCGAGCAGTCCTATGCCATGGGCGGGCTGATCAGTGCCGTTGCCATCACCGTGATCGGCTCCATCATCGTCTTCACCCTGGTGCGCACCGACCGGCTGCAACGCATCGAGCGCGCCAAGGCGCAACCCGTCGGCGCCGACTGACGGCCCACACGATGTCGAGGACTTCCAGTGATATGAACGAGACCAAGGACATCGCGATCGAGGTTGTCGGCCTGTCGAAGAGTTACGGGCCGGTGCGGGCGCTGAGGTCGGTCGACATCGCGATCGGCCGTAACGAGTACTTCGTGCTGCTCGGTCCCAGCGGCGGCGGCAAGACCACGCTGTTGCGGATGATCGGCGGCTTCACCAAGCCGACCGCCGGG
Source organism: Alphaproteobacteria bacterium (assembly GCA_013203465.1). Taxonomy (GTDB): domain Bacteria; phylum Pseudomonadota; class Alphaproteobacteria; order Thalassobaculales; family Thalassobaculaceae; genus JABMNR01. The sequence goes on along the minus strand of JABMNR010000030.1, from coordinate 7,497 downwards.
CGGATCTTGCTGCATGGTGTCGACGTGGCGCACTTGCCGCCGGACAAGCGGCCGACCTGCATGGTGTTCCAGAGCTATGCCCTGTTCCCGCACATGACGGTGGCCGGCAATGTTGGTTACGGCCTGAAACTCAAGGGCATGAGCAAGGCCGAGATCCAGGTACGGTTGGACGCGGTGCTGGAGATGGTCGGGTTGAACGGCTACCAGGCGCGGATGCCATGGGAGCTGTCCGGCGGTCAGCAGCAGCGGGTGCAGCTGGCGCGCGCCCTGGTGCTGGAACCCGAGATCCTGTTGCTGGACGAGCCGTTGGCCGCTCTCGACGAGCAACTGCGCAAGGACATGTGTATCTGGTTGAAACATCTTCAGGAACGGGTCGGCATCACCTTCATCCACGTCACCCACAACCAAGAGGAGGCGATGAGCGTGGCCGACCGCATCGCGCTGATCGCCGATGGCGAGTTGGTGGAGTGCGGCGATGCCCGGCAGGTCTACCGGACGCCGGCACGCCGGTTTACCGCCAGCTTCATGGGCGAGAGCAACCTTCTGGATGGCACGGTGGCGGAGGTCTCCGGCGATGGCACGGTGACGGTGGACGTCGGCATTGCCCGGGTAGCCGTGCCGAGTGCCGACGCGACCGCTGGCATCCAAGCCGCAGTGTCGGTCCGCTCGGAGGCGATGCGCTTGATCCCGCGTGATCAAGCCCAGGGGGCTGATGAGCAGGCACTCGACGCCATCTACCAGGAAGAAATCTATCTCGGCTTGATGACCCGGCAGATCATGGCGTTGCCGAACGGTCAAACCATCTCGGTACGCTCGGTCTCCGATGATGACGAGGCACCGGCTTTTCAGGCTGGCGACGCTGTACGCGTGGTCTGGAAGACGGCCGCGGGACGGCTGCACCTGTCTTGAGGGGTGCGCGCGCCCGCGACCTGCGCCATCATGGCCGTTCCACTGGACAGAGAGGGCTGTAATGGCGCTTTACGAACTGCGAACCTATTCCGTCGTCGTCGGTAAGATGAAGGACGTGACCGAGCTGTATGCCGCCGAGGGGTGGCCGGCTCTGCAGAAGCACGCGGGCACGTTGGTTGGTTACTTCGTCGGTGACGTCGGCGGCATGAACCAACTCATCCACCTCTGGAAGTACAAGGATGATGCCGACCGGCGCCGGCATTGGGCGAATGTCTACGCCGACGCCGACTTCATGGCCTTCGCCGCCAAGCTGCGACCGATGCTGTTGTCGCAGGAAAATAAGCTGATGACCGAGGCCCCCTGGGGCCCGACACCGTAAGGAGACTGTTATGAGCAGCAATGTCGCCTCGATGCAGGACGCCAGGGAACTGGAAGCGCGCCGCGATTTGGCCGCCGCCCACCGGTTGGCCGTGCGTCACGGCTTGAACGAAGGGGTATGGAACCACATCAGCCTGGTCTCGCCAGCCGATCCGGACCTGATGCTGATCACCCCGGGACACACCCATTGGTCCCAGGTGCGGGCCAGCACGCTGGCGCTGATGAACCCCGAAGGCGAGATGCTGTCCGGTGAGCGGCCGCCGATCCGCGCCGGTTGGATCATCCACCGGCCGGTGCATCGGGCGCGCGCCGACGCGATCTGCGTGGTGCACGTCCACGCACCCTACATCACCGCGATGTCGATCCGCAAGGACGTGTTGTTCGAAACCCGAAGCTCGCAACAATCGGCGGCTTTCCACGGCGATGTGGTCTATTACGACGTCTATGACGGCGTGCTGAGCAGCGAGGACGAGGGCGACCGCATGGCCGAGACGCTCGGCGACAAGCGGGTCTTGCTGCTGCGCAACCACGGGGCGCTGGTGGTCGGCTCGTCGGTGGCGCGCGCCTATCTCGACGTCTACCAGCTCGAACGGGCCTGTATGTACCAGCTCCTGGCGATGGCCGGCGGCGGCGAGATGCAGCTTATCCCCGAGGATGTGGCGGCGGAGACCGCTCGGCTTTCCCGCGAGGGTCGGAATACCGAGCACTTCGAGGGCATGAAGCGGTGGATCGCCGAAACCGAGCCGGATTACGCGCAATAAGCCGGCTAATGGGTGTTGCCGTTGCGAAAACCGGCCGCACGCGATAGTTTGTCGGCGATCCTGTCTCGTAACATATTGAATATAAATGCCTATGACAGAGTCTGCTCTGCGTGCCGCTCCGGATGCCTTGTCGGTTGTCGTCGAGGGTGTGTCCAAGGTCTATCAGATGTGGAACAGCCCGCTTGGCAACGTCGTCGGGCTGGTGGCGCCGCGTCTGTGCCGGCCGAGCCGGGAGTTCCGCGCCCTGGACGGGGTCTCGGCGTCGATCGCGCGCGGCGAGACCGTCGGGATCGTCGGGCACAACGGATCGGGCAAATCGACGCTGCTGCAGGTGATCTCGGGGATCCTGACACCGACCGAGGGAACGGTCCGAACCGAGGGCACGATCAGCGCGCTGCTTGAGCTTGGTTCCGGCTTCAACCCCGAGTTCACCGGGCGGGAGAACGCCTATCTCTACGGCATGATCCTTGGCCTTGGGGTTGAGGCCATGGATGCGCGCATGGACACGATTATCGCCTTCTCCGAGCTGGGGGAGGTCGTCGACCAGCCGGTCAAGCAATACTCCTCCGGCATGGTCATGCGGCTGGCCTTCTCGGTCGCGGTGTCGGTCGATCCCGAGATTCTGATCATCGATGAGGCGTTGGCGGTCGGCGACGCGCCGTTCCAGGTCAAATGCTTCGACAAGATTCGCGAGATCAGGGAGCGGGGCACAACCATCATCGTGGTCTCGCATTCGACCCAGATAATGGTCGAGTTGTGCGACCGCTGCTTGTTGCTGGATCACGGACGGCTGCTGGCCACGGGGGCGCCGAAATGGATCTGCTCGGTTTACCTTAAGCTCATGTTCGCCCCGGAGAGTGAGAAGGCGCGTATCCGCCGGGAGATCGAGACGGGCGTGGCCGAGGGTGACAGGGGTGAGAAGCGGGATGACGCCGACGCCGCCGGCGCGCAAGACGATGAGGTGGAATATGCCTCGCGCGGGGCGCGGATCGATAACGTACGCCTTCTCGACGCCGATGGGATGCTGATTGGCGCTCTGATCCGCGGTGAGACGTATGTCGTCGCCTATGAGGTGCGGTTCGACATCGACGTGGCCATGGTTCGGTTCGCCACGCTGCTCAAGACGCTGCGCGGCGTCGAGCTCGGCGGTCTCGGCTTCGGGGAGGAGACGGCCGACACCCGGTCGTTCCGGGCGGGCGAGACCGTGGCCGTGCGGTTCCGCTTCCGCTGCGCGCTGGTACCCGGCGTCTATACCCTGAACGCGGGCGTCAACGCGCTCGTCGACGGCGAGCGGCATTCGCTGCACCGCCGCATGAACGCGACCGTGTTCGAGGTCATCGCGATGGATGGCCGCGAGATCACCGGCCTGGTCGATTTCGGCCTGCAGCCAAGCATCGAACGCCTGGTTCGGGAGACCGTCGGCTAAGCGTCCTTGAAGCCTTTGCCCTCTTCCGCCAGACGCGCCATCAGAGGCGACGGTTCCATCCAGTCGCCGTGTTCGGCGTGGAACCGTTTCATCGCCGCCGTGATGGTGTCCAACCCGACCGTGTCGGCCCAGAACATCGGCCCGCCGCGATAGCGCGGGAAGCCGTAGCCATGCACCCACACCACGTCGATGTCGCTGGCCCGCAGCGCGATGCCTTCGTCGAGGATTTTCGCGCCCTCATTGACCAACGGGTAGAGGCAACGCTCCAGGATTTCCTGGTCGGAAATGGCGCGGCGGGTGATGCCGAGGTCGGCCGAGGTCTTCTCGATCAACGCCTCGACGTCGGGATCGGGGATCGGTGTGCGGTCGCCGCCTTGGTATTTGTACCAGCCGGCGCCGGTCTTCTGACCGAAGCGTCCCATCTCGCAGATCGCATCGGCGATGGTCCCGGAATAGCGCCGGTTGTTCGGCCGCCCTTGGGCTTGCCGCACCCGCCAGCCAACATCGTTGCCGGCGAGGTCGGCCATGGTGAACGGCCCCATCGCGAAGCCGAAATCGTAGATCACCCGGTCGACGTCCTGGGGCAGCGCCCCTTCCTCGATCAGGAACATCGCCTCGCGCAGGTATTGGTGCAGCATGCGGTTGCCGACGAAGCCGTGGCAGACCCCCACTAGCACGCCGACCTTGCCCAGCCTCTTTGACAGCGCCATCACCGTGGCGATGGTCTCGGGCGAGGATTTGGCACCGCGCACGTTCTCCAGCAGCTTCATGACGTTGGCCGGGCTGAAGAAATGGGTGCCGACCACATCCTCCGGCCGTGACGTGGCCGAGGCGATCTCGTTGACATCCAGGGTCGAGGTGTTGGTCGCCAGTACAGCACCCGGTTTGCAGACCTGGTCCAAGGTGGCGAAGATATCCTTCTTCACCTGCATGTCCTCGAACGCCGCCTCGATGACGATGTCGGCGCCGGACAACGCCGCCATATCGGTGGCGCCCGTGATCAGGCCCATGCGGCTGTCCATCGCATCCTGCGCCAGCCGCCCCTTGGCGACGGTGGCGGCGTAGTTCTTCCGGATCACCTCAAGGCCGGCGTCCAAGCGCTCCCGCTCCGCCTCGACCACGGTGACCGGGATGCCGGCGTTGGCGAACACCATGGCGATGCCGCCGCCCATGGTGCCGCAGCCGATGACGCCGGCGCTGGTGACGGTCTTGCCCTTGGTCTCGGGCGGCAGGTCGGGAATTTTCGCGACCTCGCGTTCGGCGAAGAAGGCGTGGCGCATCGCTTGCGCTTCGACCTCGTTCACCAGGTTGGCGAACTCGGCGCGCTCGAATTTGACCCCCTCCGCGAACGGCAGGGTGGTCGCCGCCTCGACACAGCGCACGCTGGCATAGGGCGCGTTCATGCCGCGCGCCCGCTTGGCCATGCCCTTGCGGAAGTCATCGAACAGGGTGGGGTTGTCCTTGGCCTCGGCGAGGCGATCGGTGCGCTCGCTCGACCGGCGCGGCGGCGCGCCCTCGGCGATCAGGCGTTCGGCGGCGGCGACGGCGGCGTCGATCGGATCGCCATCGACCAGTTCGTCGACGATGCCGAGCTTGAGGGCCTCCTTCTCCGAGATCAGCCGTCCGGAGACGATCAGCTCCAAGGCCGTCGTCACACCGGCGATCCGCGGCATCCTCTGGGTGCCGCCGGCACCGGGGAGGATACCCAACGTCACCTCCGGCAGGCCGAGGCGGGTCTTGGCGGCGGCCACCCGGTAATGTGCGCCCAGGGCCACCTCCAGGCCGCCGCCGGCGGCAACGCCGTGGATAGCGGCGACGATCGGCTTGTCCAGGTGCTCGTAACGGTCAATCAGCCGCGGCAGGGCCGGGACGTCGGGCGGCGGGGTGGTGCCGAATTCGCGGATGTCGGCACCGGCGCTGAACATCCGGCCTTCACCGGCGAGCACGATCGCCTTGACGCTGTCATCGGCGGCCAGGGCGTCGAACGCCTTGGCCAGGGCATCGCGCACCGTCGCGCCCAGGCCGTTCACCGGTGGGTTGTTCATCTTCAGGATTGCGACGGCGCCACGCCGTTCCTGGATTACCGCGCTCATGAAACCTCCCATACGATCCGTGGCCGCGTGCCGGGCCTATTCCATGGTTATCAGGAACGATCGGCCGGGCCAACGCCAAGAGAGACTTGCCAGCCCGGTAGGGATCGGGAACGCTCGCCCCGGGAGGGATCCTCGGGAGGGATATCGATGCTCAACCTGATCCAGGCGGTCGAGACGGCGGCGGAACGCCATCCCAACCGGACCGCCATCGTGTCGGGCGGCCGGCGGATGACCTATGCCGAGTTGATGGACGAGGTGCGCCGCTTGGCCGCCGGGTTGCAGGATCACGGCATCCGGCCGGGCGACCGGGTGGCGCTGGCGTGCCCGAACATCACGGCGTTCCCGGTGGCCTATCTGGCGATCCTCACGGCGGGCGCGGCCGTGGTGCCGGTCAGCCTGCTGCTGAAGCGGAACGAGATCGCCTACATGCTGGATCACGCCGAGGTGGTGGCGTTCTTGTGTTTCGAGGGCACCGAGGCGATGCCGATCGGCGCCGAGGGCCGGGCCGGGCTCGATCGGGTGCCGAGTTGCCGGCTGTTCGCCTGGATTACATCCAGCGGAGAGCCGCGCGGTGACGGCCTGCCGGTGCTGGGTGAGCTGATGGCCGAGCGCGCGGCCGATACTATCCAACGCTCGGCCGAGGACACGGCGGTGGTGGTCTATACCTCGGGAACCACCGGCCGGCCCAAGGGGGCGGAGCTGACCCACGCCAACCTGCTGTTCCACGTGCTGGTCATTCCCAAGACCTCGGGGTGGGGCGACGACGAGGTGCTGTTGTGCGTGCTGCCGCTGTTCCATGTGTACGGCCAGGTCTGCCAGATGGTGGCCGGGCTGGGGGCGGGGGCGACGTTGGTGCTGGTGCCGCGGTTCGACGCGGCGACCGTGTTGGCCCGCATCGCCGAGGAAGGGGCGACCCGGTTCTCCGGCGTGCCGACGATGTATTGGGCGCTGCTGAACCATCCGCTGCCGGAGGGGTCGGTGAATCCGATGGCCAACCTGCGCGGCGCCAATTCCGGCGGCGCCTCGCTGCCGGTGGAGATTCTCACCCGGTTCGAGGAGAAATTCGCCGTCAGCATCCAGGAGGGCTATGGCTTGAGCGAAACCTCGCCCGCCGCCACCACTCACCACCATGGCTGGCCGCGCAAGCCGGGCACGGTGGGCACGCCGCTGTGGGGGGTGCGGGTGGCGATCATGGACGACGCGGGTACCCTGCTGCCGTCGGGCGAGCGCGGCGAGGTGGTGATCCGGGGCCATGGGGTGATGAAGGGCTACCTCAAGGACCCGGAAGCGACGGCCGAGGCGTTTCGCGGCGGCTGGTTCCACAGCGGCGACATCGGGGTGATCGACGGGGACGGCTACCTCGCCATCGTCGACCGCAAGAAGGAGATGATCATCCGTAACGGCATGAACGTGTATCCGCGCGAGATCGAGGAGGTGCTCATCACCCATCCGGCGGTGTCGCTGGTGGCGGTGGTCGGCACCCCGCACGAGGAGCACGGCCAGGAGATCAAGGCGTTCGTGGTGCCGCGCGCCGGCGCCGAGCTTGAGCCCGAGGCGCTGATCGCCTGGGCCAAGGAGCGGATGGCGAGCTACAAGTACCCGCGCGCGGTGGAGCTGCGCGACGCCCTGCCGATGACCGCCAGCGGCAAGATCAAGAAGACCGAGCTGACGGGGTAGGAGTACCGTCGTTCTCTCGCCTTGACCCCGTACCCCGGCTCCGCCCATCCTTTGGCATCCGCTCCGTGACGCTGGCGGCTTACGAACCGGCGCGCGGGCCAGGCTCACTGGGCCCGCATCTCCCCGATGAGCAATCCATTTGGCGGTGACCAACCAGGGTTACTATATAAATTCAACGTGATAAGGGTATTTTGAGCGGGCTAAGATGGACAGTGCAATAGGTGGTGTGGGACCGTCTGGTTGTGGGTCGATT
>JABMNR010000225.1 GCA_013203465.1 Alphaproteobacteria bacterium | reverse complement strand
TTTTTGTCTGGGTTCGCTGCGGTCGATTGTTCGGCCGGTCCAGGCACAGATTTCGCTACGCCAGATGCTCCTCCGCTGCTAAGCGTTGAATTCGCTTCGGCATGCGAGAGATCGCTGACTTGCTTTCCGAGGTCGGCTGTTTCGTTCAGCACGTTGTCGGTAACTCGCGCTGAGCGTGGGGCGCGGTCCAGGAATACGGCTGTCAGACAAATCAGTAATACGGAAACAAAAACCCAAACGGCACCGAGCGGTTGTCGAACACTTGATGGTCCGGGCTTACGCCAGACAATGCCTTCTGCCGGCACGCTGTGCAGACCTAGAATCTGCGCCATTTGAATGAGATCATTCAACAGCAACCCGGGTGCCTGATATCTGGCGTCCGGATCATTCGCCATCATCTTGCGCATGATGGCCGCGATTTCTTCAGGCACACTACTGTTCAATGTGCGAGGATCGGGCGGTGACTTGCCCTGATGATCGAGCAGTTTCTGCAGAGCCGTGCCTTCCGGATACGGAGGTCGTCCGGTCAGCATGTGGTACATCGTGCAGCCGAGAGAATAAATATCGCTGCGACCGTCGGCATTCCGCGGATCGCGAGCTTGCTCCGGTGCGATGTAGTCAAATGTTCCAAGGGTCGTGCCGGCAACGGTGATGTCGCCGATTGAATCTGTGGTGTCGCGTCGTGCCAATCCCAGATCGACAACCTTAACGCGGCCGGAATTCGTGAGCATGATATTGGAAGGCTTGATGTCGCGATGCACGATTCCGGCAGCGGCCGTATGATTCAGAGCCAGCGTTATCTGGATTGCATAGTTGATCGTTTCGGCCACGCCCAGCCGGCCATTTTCCACAATCACGTCACGAATCGTGCGCCCTGTGGCGTATTCGTAGGCAATGAAATACATTCCATCCTGATTGCCCGCATAGTAGACTCGTGCGATGTTATCATGGTTCAAGTGAGCACACGCTCGTGCTTCATTTCTGAACCGCGCAATCAGCGACGCATCCTGCGATGATGACGGATGCAGAATCTTCAACGCGACGTCGCGAGAAAGTTCCAGGTCTATTGCCTTAAAGACCGCGCCCATACCGCCCGAACCCAGTCGTCCGGTGATTTGAAAATGAGCCAGTCTGATGCCAACTTCTTCGCCGTTATGGACGCCATTCGTTGGAAACAAGCGATTTCGAATGGCATCGTTGGCCTGCGTCGTTGAAAC
>JABMNR010000029.1 GCA_013203465.1 Alphaproteobacteria bacterium | reverse complement strand
ACCTTGCCACGGCCGGAGAACTCGCCGGCCATCAGCTCGTCCTTGTGGGCGTCGTCGCGGGCGTACACGGTGCGGTTGCCCTGGACCAGCCGGTAGAGCGGCGGCAGGGCCAGGAACAGGTGGCCGGTTTCGATCAGCGTCGGCATCTCGCGGTAGAAGAAGGTCATCAACAGCGAGGCGATGTGCGCGCCGTCGACGTCGGCGTCGGTCATGATGATGACCTTCTCATAGCGCAGAGCGTCCAACTTGAAGGCCGAGCCGGTGCCGCAGCCGAGCGCCTGGATCAGATCGGCCAATTCCTGGTTCTGCCGTAGTTTGTCGATCGAGGCGCTGGCGACGTTCAGGATCTTGCCGCGCAGGGGCAGGATCGCCTGGGTTTTACGATCGCGGGCCTGTTTGGCCGAGCCGCCGGCGCTGTCGCCCTCGACCAGAAAAATCTCCGTCCCGTCGGCGTCCGAGCGTGAGCAGTCGGCCAGCTTGCCGGGCAGGCGCAGCTTGCGGGTCGCGGTCTTGCGGCTGATTTCCTTCTGCTGGCGGCGGCGCAACCGGTCCTCGGCCCGCTCGATCAGCCGCTCCATCAGCGCGTTGGCGGTCTCCGGCGCGCCGGAAAGCCAGTGGTCGAAGTGATCCTTGACCGCCTGGTCGACCAGCTTGGTCGCATGCGGGCTCGACAGCCGGTCCTTGGTCTGGCCCTGGAATTGCGGATCACGAATGAACACGCTCAACATCACGCAGACGCCGGCCATGACATCCTCGGCCGTGATCTGAGCCGTTCTCTTGTTGCCGACCAGCTCGCCATAGGCTTTCACGCCGCGCATCAGCGCCGCGCGCAGGCCGGCCTCGTGGGTGCCGCCCTGGGGCGTGGGAATGGTGTTGCAGTAGGCGTGCAGGAAGCCGTCATCCAGATCGTCCGGCCAGGTCACCGCCCATTCGACGCGGCCCTGTCCGCCGGACGCCTCGACGTCGCCGATGAACGAGCGGGGGGCGATGGTGCGGCGGCCCTCGATCGCGGTGGCCAGGAAGTCGGCCAACCCGCCGGGATAGTGCAGCACCGAGTCGGCCGGAGTGGTGTCCCCGTCCTTCAACAATTCGGGATCACAGCCCCAGCGTATCTCCACACCCTTGAACAGATAGGCTTTCGAGCGCGCCATCTTGTACATCGTCGCCGGGCGGAACCGTGGGTTGGCGCCGAAGATCTCGGCATCCGGATGGAACCGCACCGTCGTACCCCGGCGATTCGGTGCCGCGCCCACCGTTTCCAGCGGTCCCACAGGAGCGCCGCGCTCGAACACCTGCCGGTAGAGCCGCTTGTCGCGGGCGACCTCGACCTCCAACCGATCGGACAACGCGTTCACCACCGAGATGCCGACACCGTGCAACCCGCCGGCGGTGGCGTAAACCTTGTCGGAAAACTTGCCGCCGGAATGCAGGGTGGTAAGGATCACCTCAAGCGCCGACTTGTTGGGGAATTTCGGGTGCGGATCGACCGGGATGCCACGGCCGTTGTCACGGACGGTCACGGTTTGGTCGGCGGAAAGTTCGATCTCGATCCGGTTGGCGTAGCCGGCGACCGCCTCGTCCATGGCGTTGTCGAGCACCTCGGCCACGAGATGATGCAGGGACCGCTCGTCGGTGCCGCCGATGTACATGCCTGGGCGGCGGCGCACCGGCTCCAGCCCCTCCAGAACCTCGATGTCCTTGGCGGAGTAGTCTCCGGATGGGAAGGCGGCGGCGGTTGCGAACAGGTCGGCCATGGTGTCGGTCAATTCAGTGTTTGTCGCGAGATGGACAGTTTATCCTGTAGGCATTGGAAGCGCGAGAACAAGATATGGTGTCGATATGACTGAAATTATCAATACCCCCGATCGGACCCCCGATCGGCGTCCACGCGGTGAAATGCAGATCCGCACGGTCGCCATGCCGGCCGACACCAACCCCAACGGCGACATTTTCGGCGGCTGGGTGCTGAGCCAGATGGACATCGCCGGCGGGCTTGCCGCCGCCGCGCGGGCCCGCGGCCGGGTCGCCACGGTGGCGATCGATGCGATGACCTTCGTCCGCCCGGTTAAGGTCGGCGATATCCTGTGCTGTTATGCCGAGGTGGAGCGGGTGGGAACCACCTCCATCGCCATCGCCATCGAGGCGTGGAAGATCCGTTGGTTCGAGCAGCGCGAGGAGCGGATTCTGGTGACCGAAGGGCGGTTCACCTACGTGGCCATCGATGATCGGGGCCAAAAGCGCCCGGTGGCGGGATGATTGCGGGTTACCTTGGTTGCCCCGTATGGTCTGACGGCAAGGATGGCAAAGGAAAACCAGGACGATGACACGAATTATCGCAGCGGCCTTGGGGCTCGCGGTCATGGGGATGGCGCCGGCATGGGCGGGAGAGGCCGATGTGGTCGGCGTCGAGATCGCCGGCGCGAACGGCGTCTATCGGTTCAGTGTCACGGTGCGTCACGGCGACACCGGCTGGGACCACTACGCCGACCAGTGGGACGTGGTGGCGCCCGACGGCACGGTGCTGGGCGCGCGGGTTCTGTTGCACCCGCACGAGACCGAACAGCCGTTCACCCGCGGCCTGGCTGGAGTGCCGATCCCAAGCGGCGTGGCCGAGGTCACCGTGCGTGCCCATGACAAGGTGCACGGGTATGGCGGCGCCGAGATGACCGTGAAAGTACCGCGCTGAGCCATGGAGACGGTCTCCAAGCAATTAGCCCATTTTTGGCAGATCACCGTCGAGGTGTGGAACCAAGGGGTACTGGGCATCGACGTCTCGCGCTTGCTGATTGCTCTGTTGATTCTGGTGACGGCACTGATCGTGCGGCGGCTGTTCGCTCGCATCGCGTCTCATCGGTTGCTCGCCCTTACGCGGCGCACCAGCTCCAAGATCGATGACGCGATCGTCACCGCACTGGAGCCGCCATTGCGGTTCGTGCCGGTGGTGCTCGGCGTGTTCTTCGCGGCCGAATACCTCGGTTTGCCAACCGACTTGGATGGGCTGGCCGATAACGTGGTGCGCTCGCTGATCGCCTTCACGTTGTTCTGGTCGCTGTACCGGGTCGTCGATCCCCTGGCCTTCGTCTTCAACCGGCTGAAGGATGTTCTTGGCGGGCCGATGGTGGAATGGCTGATCAAAGCCATCAAGCTTGCCTTCGTGCTGTTGGGCTCGGCGGCGATCCTGGAAATCTGGGGCATCAACGTCGCCGCCCTGATCGCGGGGCTGGGCCTGTTCGGCGTGGCGGTGGCGCTCGGCGCCCAGGATCTGTTCAAGAACCTGATCGCCGGCATTCTGATTCTGGCCGAAAAGCGGTTCGAGAACGGCGACTGGATCCGCGTCGATGGGGTGATCGAAGGCACGGTGGAGAAGATCGGCTTCCGCTCCACCTTCGTGCGACGGTTCGACAAGGCGCCGGTCTACGTGCCGAACACGCAGCTTGCGGATAACGCCGTCATCAATTTCTCGAAGATGACCAATCGGCGGATCTACTGGATGGTCGGGGTCGAATACCGCACCACCGTCGATCAGTTGAAGGCCATTCGCGACGGGATCGAGTCCTATATCATCGGTAATCCCGAGTTCATCCAACCGGATCAGGGCACCATGTTGGTGCGGGTTGATAGCTTCGGCGACAGTTCGATCGACATCATGATCTACTGCTTCACCCATACCACCGGGTGGTCGGACTGGTTGGAAATCAAGGAACGCTTCGCCTACCACGTGAAGGATGTGGTGGAGGGCGCCGGTTCCGGTTTCGCGTTCCCGAGCCGGTCGCTCTATATCGAGACCATGCCCGGCGCGCCGAGACCGGAAGGTGAGCCCGAGGCGTTCGAGCCGCCGGTCAAGTCCGACCAGCAAACGACGCCCTGACCGTTCACCTTGCTTTGAAGGAGGCTCTATCATGCGTCTTAATGGCAAGACCGCGCATGTGACCGGGGCCGGGGCGGGCATCGGCCGCGCCATCGCCCTGCGCTTCGCCCGCGAAGGCGCGCGCGTGCTGGTTACCGATGTCGATGGCGACGCCGCCGGGCGCACGGCCGAAGCCATTCGCGCCGCCGGTGGTATCGCGATGGAGCACACCGCCGACGTCCGGGATGTGAACGCGATCAACACGGCGTTGGATGCGGCCGAAGCGGCTTACGGCGGGCTCGACATCCAAGTGTCGAACGCCGCGACCAAGGCTCGACAGCCGTTCCTCGATATGACCCCGGCGTTCTGGCGTGACGTGCTTGAGATCAACCTGACCGGCGTTTTCCTGGTTGGTCAGGCGGCGGCCCGACGGATGGTCAAGCACGGCCGCGGTGGACGAATTATCAATGTGGCGTCCAATTCGGGGATTTTCGGTGGTCGAGGTCGCGCCGCCTACGGGGCCAGCAAGGCCGGTGTCATCAATCTGACCCAAACCATGGCGATCGAGCTGGCGGAGCACGGTATTCTGGTCAACGCGGTCGGTCCCGGACCGACGCAGGTCGACGATCCCCCGCAGCCACTGATGCCCAGCGTGGCCGCCCGGATGCCGCTGAAGCGGTTTGGCCAGCCGGAGGAAATCGCGGCGGCGGCGCTGTTCCTGGCATCGGACGACTGCAGCTTCGTCACCGGTCAGGTCCTGATGGCGGACGGCGGTTTCACCACGGCCGGGATCATGGAAGGGTAAGTTGCGGCGGTGGCTCGTGACGTAACGGAAACGCACACGGGCCGCCCCAAGAGACGGCCCGTGTCGTATCCGGTGATCGGTTGAGCGTTAGCTCGAATAATACATCTGGAACTCGATCGGATGCGGGGTGTGCTCGAACGCGTACACCTCCTCCATCTTGAGCTCGATGTAGCCGTCGATCTGGTCGTCGGTGAACACCCCGCCCTGGGTCAGGAACGCGCGGTCCTTGTCCAGATTGTCGAGCGCATCACGCAGCGAGCCGCACACCGTCGGCACGTCGGCCAGCTCTTCCGGCGGCAGGTCGTACAGGTTCTTGTCCATCGGATCGCCCGGATGGATCTTGTTCTGGATGCCGTCCAGGCCGGCCATCAGCATGGCGGCGAAGCCCAGATACGGATTACCGGCGGCATCGGGGAACCGCACCTCGACCCGCTTGCCCTTCGGGCTGTTGACGTGCGGGATGCGGCATGACGCCGAGCGGTTGCGCGACGAATAGGCCAGCAGAACCGGTGCTTCGAACCCCGGGATCAGCCGCTTGTAGCTGTTGGTCGTGGAGTTGGTGAAGGCGTTCAGCGCCCGGGCGTGCTT
>JABMNR010000028.1 GCA_013203465.1 Alphaproteobacteria bacterium | reverse complement strand
GTGATACCGATCCGAGGCACACTTTTTGGGTTGGGAGGATCTCATATGGAGAATCTCGGTTAAGAAGACGGCAAGCAGGATCAGTGGCGTGAGAACAGCGGCGACGATCATCGCTTCGCCTCGATAGGATTGCTCCGTCACCGTCGTGATATCCAGGTAGATCTCGATGATCGCGACTGCGGTGTCGGGGTCGCCTGAACTGGTGATCGGCAGGTAGGTTGCCAGGACACGAACATCGGTGCGTTTCCCGTCGACCGTCTGAAATGTGTCGCGCCAGGACTTTGCGCTTTCCACTTCTCCTTCTAGGGCGGCGACGAAATCTTCCTTGCGGGCGTAACCTTTCCCGATTTGCGTGAAGTCGGTGGAAAAGACCGTTTTGCCCGAAGCGCTGAATATCTTGACCTTGAGCACGTCCGTTCCCTCGATCAGCGCACGTATGTCCTTGTCGAGCCGCGCCGTGGTCGGGTGGATACGCGCCGGCGTTTGGTCAAGCGCCTCGGCGCTCAGTAAGAACGCGGAATACCGGGACCACAAGGTGTTGGTGAGCGTTCTCTCGATTGAGAGGGCGACATTTTCCGCCGTCGCCCGGATCGTCGTCTCCGTCGCGTGACGGTAAGTTAGGAACAGCACGATCGCGACCGCTGCAAGCAGCGGAAAGCACCAAAGCGCGAACCGCCGGGTCAGCGGCCGGGTCGCGGCGAGCATGGTTCGAGGCCGCAGGTGGGGGACGCGCATTGGCATAAATGATCGAGTCCATAGGGACAGTTCTCATTAAATACAGTGTATTAGTGAAAGAAAAATTAACGTGCCCTTGTCATCTTAAAAAATGATTATGGAGTTGATCGGTTATTTCAAATGAACAGGGATATACAACTTTACCGCTGTGCCGATACCCGGGTTGCTTTCGATCGCGAAGCTGCCACCGATCAACTCGACGAACCGTTTTGACAACGGCAACCCAAGACCGGTCCCTTGCGACCGTTTGGTGTTGCTGTGTTCGACCTGACCAAACATCTCCAGCGCCGTCGTCAACTCCTCCGCCGTCATGCCAACGCCGTCGTCCTTGATCTCGAAGGCAACGGCGTTGCCATCGGGCTCGGCGGTGACGGTGAGCCGCACATGGCCACCGGTTTGGGTATTCTTGATCGCGTTCGAGACGATGTTCAGGATGACCTGCCGCAGCTTGACGCCGTCGGTGCGCATGACGGGCAGGTTTGACGGGATCGCACAGTCAAGAGAGACGCCCGCATCGTCCGCCGATGCCCGTAATAGGTTCAACGCCTCGTCGACGATCGCGCCGGGATCGACCCGTTCGGGGCGCACGGGCATGCGCCCGGCCTCGACCTTGGCGAGATCAAGCACATCCTCGATGATCGCCGACAGGTGCCGCCCGGCGTTGCCGATATCCCCGGCGTATTCTCGATAACGAGCCTCCGCGCGCGGCCCGAGTAACTGTTCGCTGATGACATCGGCGAACCCGATGATCGCGTTGAGCGGGGTGCGGAGCTCGTGGCTCATGTTGGCGAGAAACGTGCTTTTGGCTTGGTTGGCGGTCTCCATGGTCGCGAGGCGTTGCACCAGGGTCAGCCGCAGGGTGTTTTCCCGCATCAGCCGTCGCTCGGTGACCGAGACCACAGCCGTCTGAAACAGAAACGTGGCCAACAGCGCCAGCGGGATGAGAACGGCGACGAACAACATCGGCTTGCCGTACAGGAATTCCGACACGGCCGGCGTGATGTCGGTATAGACCTCCATGATGCCGACGATCCGACGGCCATCGGCGTGATCGCGGATCGGCACGTAGGTGCCCAAGACCCAGAGGTCGGACCGTGGACCATCGATCGCATCGAAACGGGCACGCGCGCTGAACTGGCTGGCATTCTCGCCGGTCATCGCCTGCAGAAAGTGCTCGTCCCGGCTGTAGTCGCCGCCGATCTGTGACGGATCCGTCGAGAACACGGTCTTGCCCGACGGCGTGTACAGCTTGATCTTCACCACATCGGTTTGGACGGTCAGCGCGCGTATATCGTCGAGGATGAGGCGCGTCGTCGCATGCTGTCGGATGTGGTCGGGCGACAGAGTGTCGGCCTCGACCAGGAATGCCGAATAGCGCGGCCAAAGCTCGTTGGTGAATATCTGGGCGATCGAGGCCGCGACGTTTTCCGTCGTGGTCACGATGATGGTCTCCATGGCCTGGCGATACGCCAGGAACAACAAACCGGCGGCGAGAACCATCACCGGAAGGCTCGCCAGCGCGAACAGCCGGGTCATGGATCGGCGCTTCGGTGGCGCGCTCGCACCATCGAGTGAGGTATGCGTCAAGGGATCATCCATAGTCTTGGGCCGCGCGTTCGCGCACGCTTGGTTCCTAAGACTACGGAGCAACCCTTGAACAAAGCGTTAAAATCCTCGGCGCGAGAGCACGGCCGAGCGCTATTGTTACTCGGCGGCGTCGGCTTTCGCGGCTCCCCAGATCGGCATCCGCCACTCTGGATGCGCGCCCGAGGTTCCTTCGCATACGTCGAAATAGCGTTGCTGCAACGCTTGGGTCAGCGGGCCCGCCGCGCCGCCGCCGACGGGCAGTTTGTCGATCATGGTGACCGGCGTGACTTCCCAGGCGGTGCCGCAGAAGAAGGCTTCTTCCGCCGCCACCAGCTCGGAACGGTCGATGTCGCGCTCAACCGCCGGCCGGCCCATCTCGGCCAGCAGTTGCAGTACCGTTTCCCGGGTGATGCTCTCCAGAATATCGCTGCTGGTGTGCGGAGTGATCGCCTGGCCATCACGGACGATGAAGAAACACATGCCCGGTCCCTCGGCGACCTTGCCCCGGCTGTTCAGCAGGATGGCGGTGTCGTAGCCGTCGCCGACCGCCTGCAAGGTGGCGAGGCGGCCGTTCTGGTAGTTGGCGTTGACCTTGGCGCGCATCGGCATGGCGTTGTCCGGCACCCGCATCCACGAGCTGACCTGGGCCGACACACCGCTGGTGATCTTCGGGGTGCGGGCGCGCTCCTGGGCGGTGATCGCCAAACCGATCGGGCCGGTCACGCTCTGGCCGCCGCCGCCCTTGATGTAGGCGGTGGTCATGATGTGCAGGTTCTCGCCCTTGAAGCCGTTGGCGCGCACCAGCTCCAGCGTTTTCTCGGTGACGTAGTCGGGGGTATAAATGTGATCGTAACGCATGAAACGCTGGGAGAAGACCAGGCGCCGCATGTGGTCGTCCATGCGAAACAAATACATCTCATCGGCGGCGGCGTTCCAGTATCCCCGCACCCCCTCGAACACCGCCGAGCCGAACTTGAAGGCGGCCGAGCTGACGTGAACCGTGCCCTGCTCCCACGGCACGATCTGGTCATCGAGAAAGACATATTTCGGGTTGCTCATCGGGGTCGTCCTTGATCGTTCTGCCGCCGATCGCCCAACGGACGGGGCGTGGCCAAGACGAGAGCCTAGAATCGAGCCCGGCACCCGGCAAGGCCGATTCCGCCGTCGGGATGCTCCGCTGGGCCCGGCGATGCCCTCACGTGGCGCGGCGTTGGCCCGGATGAACGGTTTTATCCAGTATGTGCTCGCTCTTGCCAATCACATCGGCGCTTGAGCCGACGATCAGAGGGTCGGGATGGCCGACGACGTGCGTGTCCTTTTTTGGATAGGATAACGTGGACAGAAAATGCTTCATGCAATTGAGGCGCGCCCGCTTCTTGTCATCGGATTTGACGATTGTCCACGGCGCATCGGCCGTATCGGTATAGAAAAACATCGCTTCTTTTGCTTCGGTGTAATCATCCCATTTGTCCAGGGATTGCCGGTCGATGGGCGAAAGCTTCCATTTTTTCAGCGGCTCGTTGTCGCGCGACTTGAAGCGCCTCAATTGCTCTTCGCGGGTCACGGAAAACCAGTATTTGAATAAATGAATGCCGCTACGGACGATCATGCGTTCGATCTCGGGCGCTTGACGCATGAATTCCAAATATTCATGGGGTGAACAGAACCCCATGACACGCTCGACGCCAGCGCGATTGTACCAGGACCGATCAAACAGAACGATCTCGCCGGCGGCCGGCAAATGCTGGATATAGCGTTGAAAAAACCACTGTGTTCGCTCGGCCTCGGTCGGCTTGTCGAGGGCAACGACCCGCGCCCCGCGAGGATTGAGATGCTCGGTGAAGCGTTTGATGGTTCCGCCTTTTCCCGCCGCATCCCGGCCTTCGAAAAGCAGGACGATCTTCTGCCCCGTGGTTTTCACCCATTCTTGAACCTTAAGCAACTCGACTTGCAGCTCGGCCTTATGCGCCTCATACGCCTTGCGTTTAATCTTTTCCTTGTAGGGATACTCACCGTTTTCGAACATGCCGCGTATGGCCTCCGGATCGTGGCGTACATCGGCCGGTGTACGAACCGCATTGCCGGAGCGCTTGGTGTCCCCGGCATTCGCCTGGAACCCAGGATCAACGGAGGCGTCAGCGGAGGCGCCGCCAACACGCTGATCCTGAACCGATGCCGAAGCGTTTGCCGCATCATGCGCTGAACGGTTGGTTTTTACGCTCTGTGCGTTGCGTTGACGGGTCATGCCGCTCCTCGCCGGGTCGTAAAACCTCAGTATGATTGAATAACCACAAACAACGCCAAACGCCTTGACTCACATCAATCCTCCGGTTGGTTAAACCCGCATCTCCCCGATGAGCAATCCATTTGGCGGTGACCAACCAGGGTTACTATATAAATTCAACGTGATAAGGGTATTTTGAGCGGGCTAAGATGGACAGTGCAATAGGTGGTGTGGGACCGTCTGGTTGTGGGTCGATT